>JAKEGO010000074.1 GCA_022615805.1 Thermoplasmata archaeon | reverse complement strand
GTCCGTTCCCGGGGTTCTCGACGGCGATGATGAAGGATAGGACGTCCTCGGGGTATCCCTCCAGGAGGTCGTCGAGGACGTCGAATCCGACGCTGAACGTCTGGTCGACGATGACGAGCGCCTGCTGGTCGATGTCCCAAATCCCGTGGGTCCGTCCCGTGATGTTCACGAGATAGGATCCCTTCGCGGTGCCTTCCGGTATGGTGATCGACAGCGAGACGTTTGCCGCTCCATGTCCCGGGATGGTGGGGGATGCCGTCGGCGTGAAAGCGTACTGCCATCCGGGCATCGTGTCGTTGACCTGCAGGTAAATCGTGTCGAGGGCGTTCCCGAGGTTCTCCACCGAGACCATGAACTGCGCCACCTCCCCCGGGAGCGCGTGCCCGGTCTCCGGAGGGACGACGGCGACGTCAAGGTCGTAGACCGCGTTTACGCGGATGTCCACCTCGACCTCGCCGACCACCGCGGAGGTCGCGTCCGCGACCGCCTGGACCGTGAAGGCGAAATCCGTCGCGAGGGCTTCCGCCGGGATCCTGACGCGCATACGCGTCGAACCCTGCGCGTTCACGTTCAGCGACAGCGAGGCCGGTGCAAAGGTCGCCGGTGCCCATCCTGAGGGGACGACGGCGGAGAACACCGCGGTCGAGAGGACGTTCCCGGTGTTCTTCACCACGAGATCGATGAAGGCGTCCCCTCCCGGATCGAGGTCCGAGAGGGTCGGGTTGATCGACAGGTTGACCCAGGCGAACAGGTGGAACTGGTCCACCGTCACCGAGAACGTCAAGGTATTTGTGCTGTTCCCGCTTCCCATCGTGCCCCAGACCAACCACGTGTGGGAAGCGAACGCGGACCCGATCGGGATGTCGACCCATAACTGGGCGGCCGAATTCCCGCCTGACGCGATCGTCAGCTGACTCGTGGTCAAGTCGCTCTCGTACCCGCTCCCGCTCATGTCCGAAAAATGGAGGTCCACGGTGTCCTGCCGGTTGCCCAGGTTCCATGCGGTGAAGTTGAACGTCACCCTGACGTCCGACGCGCTGACATTCGCGACCTTCAAAGGTTCGAGCTCGGTCAGCTCCACGATGTGGCTCATGCCCACGAATATCGAGAGCTGGAGGTCCAGGGAAACCTTGGTCGGGTCCCCCGAGGACGTCGCGTTGGCGTAGACGAGCCCAGGCCCGTAAGGCTCGTCCTCGGGCACCCATATCTGCAGGACGATGGCCTGGGTGCCGAACGGACCCACGGCCAACAGTGACGAGGGCTCGAAATCGAAGAGCCAGCCGTCCGGGCCGTGGGCGCGGAGGGCGACGAGGTCATCGCCGTTCCCGTCGTTGACGGCCGAAATGGAGGCATTCTTCCAGTACCCCGGATAAGCTGGCCCCCCGGGGGAGGTGCCCGTCAGGTGGACCCCGTACCTCTGCTTCGCCTCGGTCGTGAGCTCGATGGTGGCGTTCGTCCCCTTTCCGGGCTCCGGGACGATGACGAGGGTCACGGACCTCGTCGAGTCCGCGGTCGCGTTGACGGGCGGTTTCACCTTCACGGTGACGATGGTCGTCTCGTCCATGTCGAGGGCGAACGATGTCGGATTGATCGAGTGGACCCATGGGGATATGTCCTCGGTCATCGACGCGGTGAGGTCGACCCGTTCGTTCCCCTCGTTCGTGACGTCTATCACGAATTCGGCGAAACGGGTCGGGGTGGCATTTAGAACGGTGTCGGATGAGCTGATCATCAACGCATGGTCGGCTGATACCGTTACCGTCAGTTCCCGTGAGATGCTCGTCACTCCGTCGGAATCGCTGGTCGCCGTGACGGAGATGTAATACGCCCTGGCCCGCGCGCCGTAGCCGATATCGACGTAGACCGTGAAGGACGAGCTCGTCCGTTCCTGCAGGGACCTTGACGATGGACCAGTTATGGCCAGGGCTGATGCATCGTACGAGTAATTGATGGTGTAAGTGTCAGCGCCGTTGCTGGGATTCTCGAGCCCGAGCGTGAAGTCCACCTGTTCCTCGCGGAAGCCCGTCCTGTTGTCCGGGGACATCATGTAAAGGTCTATGTCAGGCACGTGCTCGACGGTCGTGTCCCAGGTCTCGACCACGTCCGTGCCGAAGGTGGACTCGACGAGGAGGATGGCCGTGAACGGATCATCGTCCGCGTCAGCGTCGAGGGGTACCTCGGCCGTGACGGTAATCGCAAGCGTCCGGTCGCTGTTGACGCCGTACCATGTCCTCGTCTGGTTCGCCGGGGAGATCCACGCCTTCCAGCCGTCCGTGCCGTTCGTGAGATTGGCCCAGATGTCCGCGCTGCCCGTGCCGTTAAAGTCGATCTCGATGGTGACGACGTACGAACCCCGCTCGCCGGGCGCGACGGTCCTCGATGACGGCGAGACCGAGACATTCGAGACGTTCACTTCTGCCTCGACGATGGATGGGATCAGGAACAGGGCTACCGCTATCATCGTCATGGCGAAGATGAGCGCCCTTGCAGGACCTCCGATGCGCGAAATCGACGGCTCAAGTCTGGCGTCTCGAACGCTCCGTGACATATCGGGCCCTCCCTTCGCGGGGTCTTCGCGCGTGAAACCTTGGTCCCCGTCCCACTGCCCCGCGCTCTCGATGGCGAAGATACGGCCTCCTGGCTATAAAAGGTTTCTAAAAAACGATGTAAATGAGGGCGGTGCCAGATGACTTGATGGTCCTCCGTGCATCCTGAACGGTATGGCTACGGACCCATCCATCCGTGGACCCGTCGGCCCCCTGGCGTTCCAACGCTACTGCCCTTCCCGTCCATTCAGGTCCTTGAGCTCGTCCTCGAGGGCCATCCAGTCGTCGTTCTTGCGAGGTTTTTTCCCCTCGGCGTCACTCCATGTAGCGGGTTCTCCAGGACTGCCAATAGAACCCGTTGGAGGTTTGACCCTCCTCACGGCCTTGACCCTGCGAGGCGGGCCGCCTCTCCGTGCCGATGGGCCATTATCCACCTTCTTCGGAACGGCGGTCGCCGGCGGCATCATCAT
>JAKEGO010000073.1 GCA_022615805.1 Thermoplasmata archaeon | reverse complement strand
GCTGATGGTCGCCGCGGGACTGCTCGGGATCGTCTTCTGGTTCTCCCACTTCTTCCTCGGGTACTACTACGGGACCCTCGAGGTGGACGTGGAGGACGAGGGCTCGCGGTCGATGTTCGGCTTCAGCGTCATCATGCTGATGTCGTCGGCGTTCCTGCTCCTCGGCTCGAACTACATCCAGAGGCGGGACTTCCGGATGTCCTTCTTCTCGGCGCTCTTCGGGATATTCTCCTTCGGCTGGTTCGTCGGGTCGGTGATGAGCGCCATCTGCCTGATGATCGTGGTCCATAACACGGAGGAATTCAAGAGGCCGGCGTCGAAGGGAAGCGCATCGCGGCCGGAGCCGTCGATGGACAGGTACGGGGACACCATGCCCCGAAGGCGTTGAGGGTCCAGGGCCGGCTCGCCCCGTCCCCCGCGCGGGCGCTCGGTTCTCCGGGGTGTTTCAACCAAGTACCATTCATTCTATCCGTTCATCCGAGCAATAAAAAGGTTTATCTCCATGTCCCAGCATGCCCGAATGGGTGACGAGATGAGAATGCCGGCAGTGGCTGGACAGTTCTATCAGGGGACCGCGGAGGCGCTCAGGAGACAGATCGAGAATTGCTACGTCCATGACCTTGGCCCCGGGGCCCTCCCAGAGGAGGCCGCGGCCGAGGAGCTGACCGGTCTGGTCTCGCCTCATGCCGGCCTCATGTACTCGGGACCGGTCGCAGCCCACGGCTACCGCGCGCTCGGCGCCTCCGGCCTGAAGGGGAGGACGGCCGTCATCGTCGGCCCGAACCACACCGGGATCGGGTCGCCGATATCTGTCTCGGTCGAGGACTTCAAGACGCCGCTGGGAGTGGCCCACGTGGACAGCGAGGTCGTAGAGGGTCTCGTCGCCGCGGGCATCGCCGAGGACCCCTCCGCGCACGTCTACGAACATTCCGTAGAGGTCCAAATCCCATTCCTCCAGCACCTCACCGCCGATTTCAAGATAGTGCCCATCGTGATGATGGCCCAGGACCTCCAGAGCGCACGGCGCCTCGGCCGCGCCCTCAGGGAGCTCCCGCAGGAGGACCTGGTCTACATCGCCTCCACCGACCTGTCGCATCACGTTCCGATCGAGGTCGCCCGCGCCGCCGATTCCATGGCCCTCGAGTGCATCCTCAAGGGGGATCCGGAGAGCCTCTTCAGGACGGTCACCGAGAAGCGCATCTCGATGTGCGGCTTCGGGCCGGTCATGGCCGTTCAGATGGCAATAGGCGACTCCGACATACGCCTTCTTAAATACTGCACCTCCGGGGACGTGAGGCCGATGAGGGACGTCGTGGGGTACGCGTCCGTCCTGCTGAAGAGGTCCGGCTGAAGGCTCCTTGCGCCACTGTCCGAGGAAAGGTTATTAAATGCCATGGGCATGGCGAGCCGTACCGTCAGCGGAGGTGTCTTGATGGACCCCGGATCGATGAGGTTCACGGAGAGCCACGAGTGGGTCGCCCTGGATGGCGACGAGGCCACCATCGGGATAACGGACCACGCGCAGTCCGAGATGAACGACATCATCTACGTGGAGCTGCCCAGCGTCGGAGCCCGGATCGGGAAGGGCGAGGTCCTCGCCGTGCTCGAATCCGTCAAGGCCGCGGAAGAGGTGTACTCCCCCGTTTCGGGCGAGGTCCTGGCGGTGAACTCGGACCTCGACTCCGCGCCGGAGTGGATCAACAAGGATCCCTTCGGGGATGGATGGCTCGCCCGGGTCCGCGTGGACGATCCCCGCAGCATCCGCTCTCTGATGGCCCACGCCGCCTACAGGAAGTTCCTGGGGGAAGGCTGATGCGAAGGGACCTCCTCCCGCTGCTCGCCTGCCCGGATTGCAGGGGTGGGCTCGTCATGGAGGGGGCCGACGAAGCCGCCGTTGTCCAGAGCGGCACGCTGAAGTGCACCGCGTGCGGGAACGTCTTCCCGATAGAGGAGGGCATACCCCGCCTGCTGCCGAAGGGAAAAATCGAAGGAAGGTCTAGGTGATACGATGAACGCATACCGGGTCACGGGCAACTTCAGGATGAGGGATAGAGCGGTGCCGTTCACCATGGAGGTGGTGGCGGACGACGCGGAAGGCGCCACTGAGAGGGTGAACTCGCTCATCGGAAGCAAGCACCGAGTGAAGAGGCGTAAAATAGAGATCGGCGAGGTGAAGAAAATTTCACCCAAGGAGGCCACGGACCCCACGGTGAAGTTCCACCTCGGAGGCGGCAGATGAGCGAGATGGACAAGGAAATCGCCCAGATCAGGCTCCTCGAGCGCGAGGCGCAGGCCTACAATGCCCAGATGGAGATGCTCCTCCAGTCCCTCGCGAACCACCGCCTTGCCATCGAGACCGTCGAAGCCATACCCCGGCTCGAAACCGGGGATGTGTTCCTCGTGCCCATCGGAGGCGGCGTCATCCTGAGGACGAAATGGGGGCCAGAAGATGGCCTCTTGGTCGACATCGGTGCAGGCGTCGTGATCGAGCGCGGAGCCCCCGAGATAGGCAATTTCCTCGGCGACCGGGTCCACGAGTTGGAGGCGGCCGCCACCAGGGCTGAACAGCACCTCCGCGAACTCCGCGCCCAGCTCGCGGCGCTGAGCCAGAGGGTCCAGGAGAAGTACGAGGGGTCTGCGGATGTTCAGGACCCTGCGTGAAAGGATCTCCAAGGCCAGCGACGAGGCAGCCGGCGAGATCGAGCGCGACATCAAGCGCGGGCGCAAGGTGAGCGGGAAGAGGCTCGACGAGGTCCTATGGCCCTTGGAGGTCGCCCTCCTCGAGGCCGATGTCGCGCTGCCCGTCGTCGAGGAGCTGAAGGCCGAGATGAAGCGGCGCCTCGGCGAGGCCAGGTTCTCGCGGAGGGAGGACATCGAGTCGTCGATATCGGCGGCCTTCAGGGAATCCCTCGTGAAGATGCTAGGCAAGGGCCGGACAAGTCTCGTCAAGAGGGTGGAGGACGGCGAGCGCCCCTTCGTGATCATGTTCGTCGGCGTCAACGGGACAGGGAAGACCACGACCATCGCGAAGGTCGCCAACCGCCTCCAGAAGCGCGAGCTCACGGTCGTCCTCGCGGCAGCGGACACGTTCCGCGCCGGCGCGATCGAGCAGTTGCAGCTGCACGGGGAGCGCCTGGGTTGCCGCGTCATCCAACAGAAGGCCGGGAGCGATCCCGCTGCCGTGGCCTACGACGCAATCGAGCACGCCCGCGCCCGGCGCAGGGACGTCGTTCTCATCGATACCGCCGGGAGGATGCAGACCAACAGCAACCTCATGGACGAGCTCGCCAAGGTCAAGCGGATCGCCAAGCCGCACATGACCATCTTCGTCGGCGACTCCCTCGCCGGCAACGACGCCATAGAGCAGGCGAGGCGTTTCGAGGAGGCCATCGGCCTCGACGGCGTCATCCTGTGCAAGGTGGACGCCGACGCGAAGGGCGGGTCAGCTCTGTCCATTACGCACACCATCGGCAAGCCGGTCCTCTACCTCTGCGTCGGGCAGGGGTACGACGACATCGTGCCGTTCCAGCCAAAGTGGCTCATCGAGAGGATCCTCGGGGAGGGGGACCCCCCTGAAAAGGCGGAAGTTATCTCCGAATGACGCCCGGACGGGCTCAGCCATTTGCATGAAGCGCAGCGGCCGCTTCGTACGATCGTCCAGTATCAAGCACAAATTATTAGAACAAGCACGGGGATGAGATGGCGGTGAGCACTTGAGGGTATATCGCCTTCTACCGTCAATCGTCGTGTTCGCGATGGTCATCGCGCCGGGGATCGCCGTTGCACAGTACCCCAACGGTTACACGCATCGCCCCGTGATGGAACTCTTCACCAGCACATCGTGCCCGCCGTGCATGGATAACGCCGATCCCGCGATCGACGAGCTCTACGCCGAGGAGGGCGACACGGACGAGCAACCCTGGGTCTTTTTGGCATTCCACCTCGCCTCAGGCGGAGACCGCGACGACAAGTTCGTCACCGACGAGGCCGTGGAGCGCTCGAACCACTACCAGGTGCAGGGGACGCCCACCGCGGAGTTCGACGGGGGTTACATCTCGATCGTCGGTGCGGACAGCGGCACCAAGGGCGATTACGATCAGGCTTTCGACGACTGCGGCGCCCGAGACGACGAATTCCTGAGCCTCAGCGACTTCAAGCAGGTCATCATGTACGTCCACCAGGACTTCGACGGCACGGGCTTCGCCGTCAACGTCAGCATAGAGTATCCCTTCGATCCCGATGACAGGAGCCTGGGCCTCGACGGTACCCTCCAGGTCTTCATGGTAGAGGACGATATCTGGGCGTTCAGCTCCGCCCTGGACGAGACCGTGATGATCCACAACGTCTTCAGGGGCTACGCCATCAAGGACATGCAGGTCCAGCTCAATCCGGACGAATCCGGCACGTTCCTCGGGAGATGGGACATACCCGCGGACGTCGAGGTCCCCGTGGACCCGATGAACGTCCAGGCGATCGCCGTCCTCTACGACAACGACGACACGACCTCACAGCGTTACCCGGACGGGAACAACCACGCCGGCTCGGAGCGCGCGGTACAGGCAGCGACCCCCCGATCGACGATGTACGACCTCGAGGAGGAGGGGCCTTCCATTACAAACCCCACGCTCTCGTGGAACGGGAAGGCATGGGAGGTCGAGGCGCGGATGGACGACGACGACCATTTCAAGAGCGCATGGGTGTTCTACACCACCAACCTCACGGAGAACTCCACCGAAGTGGTTTCCTGGCAGTGGGAGGAGATGATCCTTCCAGGCGAATGCGTCGGACCCGTGTGCGACATCTACGAGAGCGGGATAGCCAAGGGCGAGATACCCCTCGCAAAGGACGACGCGTTCTTCATCAGGTTCCTGGCATACGACGGAAACGGGACCCAGAGCATCAGCGATGTCTACTTCAGCGGTGACCTCGGAGGCAGGGCCGGCGGAGGGAACAGCGACTCCACGCCCCTCGACCCGACGATCACGATGTTCGCCCTGGCGGTCGCCGTCCTCCTGGTGCGGCGCAGGCGCTGAACTGGACGGTCCGTCAGACGCCGGCTCGACCCATCTACCGACCCCATCGATGGTCAGGATCGGCGATGCGGGAGCCCTTCGCCCGATGGGCTCGGTCAGATCATCGCCTTCTACGGGACCTCTTCCTCCTGGAAGCGCGTCCACTGCCACCCTTTCCGCCCGTCCGATGGCCATCTGGCGCCTGTGAAACGGCACCCTGCCGTCGCCCGGTCGGCGAGGCGGCGTGCCGCCGTTCCGCCCTCCTTCGCACACGTGCCCTCTCGAGCGCGGCGGCCCTCCTCCGGTCGTGGACCACGAGGAGCGCTCCGAGCGCGGAGACGGCCACTATCGCCCCGACGAGCGCCGCCTGCATGGCGTTCATCCCGCCGTCGCCGGCGCCCTCGTCACCGCCTTCGTCGGCGTCGGCTCCCCCCTCGACCCGCGACGCCGCGCCCTGGTGTATCTCCCCGGTCCCCATGTCCTGAACGAACGCAACGACGTTGAGCTGGTCCCGCGCGTATCCCTCGCGGGGGAGCTCGAAATCGGCGCTGATCTCGCGGCCCTCGATGAGCATGATGTCCCTCTTCTGCACCTCCCGGGCGATGAACCTGTGGACCTTCACGCCGTTGTCAGCGTCGTATCTCACGCGGTCCTCGGTCAGGACGACGAAGAGGGTCGTGCTGCCGCGAACGTCCCGCTCCGGCATGAGGTCGACCGTGGCGAGCACGGTCCCCGTCTGGATGGTCGTGGTGACCTCCATGGCGATGGGGGACGCTATGGCCAGCCTCGCCTCGAGTTCGGCCGCATAGTCGCTGTAGACCCCCTCGTACCCCCCGACCACGGACGCGTCGCCGTCGAAGAACACGGTGGGATATCCCTCGAAACCGTACAGGTCGCGCCTCTCCGCCTCGAAGCCGATGGCCAATGGGTCGGGTACGCCGTCGAACTCGGTCGGATGGTACGTGACCACCACGACCTCCCCGCGGTTCGCCTCGTACAGGTTCGAGACCTCGGGACCGGCGACGGCGCAGGGCGGGCAGTTCTGGGCGGAGAGGAGCTCGGCGACCACCAGCCTGTCGGCGGCGGTTGCCGCGGGTGACGCACAAAGGGTGGCGAGCGCGAGGGCGATGACGAGCACGGGCGCATAGGGGCGGGGCATGGCGGTCACACTGGGTTACGGACTAAATAACGATTCCCCTGATGCGGCTCCCGCGAGTGGAAGCGAAGGTTTTTCTATTGCCCTCCCGGTAGTCGGCCGATGTCGCGCGATGTCGCCCGCGGGTCCTTCATGGGGGACCACGTCCTCGTACTCCCGCCCTCCGACGCCTCCCGCCTCCGGTCGAGGGGGAGGTTCGGCGCCACCGTGGGGAGGGGCGCACTCAGGCTCGACCTCGTGGAGGCCCTCCACCTCCTGGAGGATGGGAAGCTCCGCCTGG
>JAKEGO010000072.1 GCA_022615805.1 Thermoplasmata archaeon | reverse complement strand
TCGACCCGAACCTCGCCAGGGTCTTCATGCCGTGGGTCCTCCGCAACCCTGGGAGGATGGCCGGGTTCGCCCGCATGGCGAGGGCACACCGGCGTGCTTCGGAGGTGCGCCTGGCGTTCCGCGGGCGCGGGACCGTCGTACCTCCATTCCTCATCCTCAGCATGACCTCGAGGTGCAACCTCGCCTGCGCGG
Source organism: Thermoplasmata archaeon (assembly GCA_022615805.1). Lineage (GTDB taxonomy): Archaea > Thermoplasmatota > JAKEGO01 > JAKEGO01 > JAKEGO01 > JAKEGO01. Next base: position 2,402 of record JAKEGO010000072.1, on the reverse strand, counting down.
GCTGCTATGCCGCTGCCGCCGGCACCACCGGGGACATGGCCGGCCGTCCGGACGACCTCTCCTCCGAGGAATGGCGCGGGATCATCTCCGAGGCCTGCGACGCCGGCGTGTTCGGCTTCGTAATGGCCGGCGGAGAGCCCTTCCTTCACCCGGGCCTCCTCGACCTCATGGAGGGTTTCAGGGACCGCCTTTTCATCGTGGTCACCAACGGCACGGTCATATCGGACGAACACCTGCGCCGCCTCGGGAGGATGGCCAACGCCGTGGTGCTCGTGAGCGTCGACGGCGACCGGCCGATCACCGATTCGCGGCGCGGGCCGGGCGTCCACGGCGCAGCCAACGAGGCGATCGGTCGCCTGTGCCGTTCCGGTGTCCTCACGGGCATCTCGGTCGCGGTCACGAGGGACAACTTCCGATACTGGATGGACGAGGGGAACCTCGACGCATATCTGCGGAGGCGCGTGCGCATCGGTGCGTTCATCGAGTACATACCGACGACGCCCCCGGTGGACGGCACGGCGAGGGACGGCGGCGACCACCGCCTCATGCTCACGCCTTCGGAGCGGTCGGCATTCAGGGCGACCATCGTCTCCTACCGGGAGCGGAAGCCGGTCTACATCATCCACTCCCCGGGCGACGAGGAGTTCTTCGGCGGATGCGTCTCGGCTGGGAGGGGCTTCGCCCACGTGACCCCCTGGGGGGACCTCACGCCGTGCCCCGTGTCGGACATCGCGACTCACAACCTGACCGTAACGCCCTTCATCGAGGCGCTGGCCAGTCCGCTGTTCGAAAATATTCGGAGGGAGGAGAGCCTACTCGAGACCGAGGGGATGCCCTGCGCGCTGTTCGCGCACCCGCATGAGGTCGACGAGATAGCGGAACGGGTCGGGGCCTACAGGGCGGGAGGCGCCAGGGAACGATAGTTATCCGTCCGCCTGCTCCTCCGCGAGCGCCCCGAGGCTCGCCTGCAGGAGCCTCCAGAAGTTACCCACCGAAGATATCTTCACCCTCTCCGCCGGCGAATGCGGATTCTCGATGTGCGGACCGAGCGAGACCATGTCCATGTCCGGGTACTTGTCCTTCAGGAGGCCGCACTCGAGGCCTGCGTGTATCGCCTTGACCGCGGGCTCCTTCCCGAAGGTTTTCGTGTGGACCCTCTTGACGACGCGGAGGGTCGTGGAGCCCAGGTCCGGTGTCCAGCCCGGGTAGCCGTCGAGCTCCTCGACCTTGCCGCCCGCGAGGATGGCGATCGACCGGTGCATCCCCCTCGCCCACTCGAGCGCCGATCGGACGCTGGAGCGGGTCGAGATCGTCACCTTCATCCTGCCGCGCTCGATCGCGATGACGCCGACGTTGGTCGAAGTCTCGACGAGGCCCGGTATCTCCTTCGACATGGCCATGACCCCGTTCGGCAGGCCGTGGAGGGCTCGTATGGCGCGGACCGAGGACACCACGTCGTATGCCTTCGACGGCATCTTCGCCGCTGCTATGTCGACCTTGAAGCTCGGCTCGTTGGAGCGGAACTCGAAGCCGATCGCGTCCGCCTCCCCGCTCGCTGCGAGCATGAATTCCTCACGCGCCCTCACGGGCACGAGCACGACGGCCCTTGCCTCCCGCGGGATGGCGTTGCGCTTGTTCCCTCCCTCGATGGCGGCAAGCTGGACCTTCCCGCCGGCCGCCTCCATGCCCACCGTGAGGATGCGTCCGAGGACCTTGATGGCGTTCGCGCGCCCCTCGTGGATGTCGACCCCGGAATGGCCTCCCCTGCAGCCGTGGACCTTGATCTCCAGCGCCTCGAGGCCCTTCCGGCCATCGGCCTTCTTGAGCGCGAAGGTCAGGTTGGTATCGGCACCGCCGGCGCATCCGATGCAGAGCTCGCCCTCCTCCTCGCTGTCGAGGTTGAGGAAGAGCCGTCCCTTCAGCGCGTCGGGGGAGATCCCCTGCGCGCCGTTGAGGCCGGTCTCCTCGTCGACGGTGAAGACGAACTCGAGGGGGCCGTGGCGGAACGACGCCTCCATGGCGGCGAGCATCGTCGCGACGCCGATCCCGTTGTCCGCGCCGAGCGTCGTGCCCTGCGCGTGCATCCACTCTCCGTCGATGACCGGATGGATCGGGTCCATACGGAAGTCGTGCTCTATGGCGGAGTCCTTCTCGCAGACCATGTCGATATGGGATTGCAGCACGACCGTCGGGGCGCCCCCGAGGCCGGGCGACGCCGGCTTACGGACGATGACGTTCCCGACCCGGTCGCGTTCCACGTCGAGGCCGAGCCCCTTCGCGATGGTCGCGATGTAGTCGCCTGCGGCCTGCTCCTCCCTCGAGCAGCGCGGTATGGCGCTCAGTTCGAGGAAGTATCTCCAGATCACCTTCGGCTCAAGGGCAAGTATCATGTCCCCCATTAG
>JAKEGO010000071.1 GCA_022615805.1 Thermoplasmata archaeon | reverse complement strand
CTCCGGACCGGCATCGGCGACGGCGTATTTAGGGTTTGTCTGGCAGTGGGCTTCATCCCGGAAGTCCATCGGAGGCCCCATCCAATAGTGGATGCGAGCAATTCGCGGAACAAGCCAGATATTCCAAGTCCTTCCATTTGATTCCTGCGGACCCAAGTTTTGGGATGAAGCCCTGGCAGTCCTGTGTTGCATGATCTGGACATCGGATCGCCGATTACGATGTGGATCGAGCCATCAATTGAACGGCCGATCGATGGCATCGCACGCATCGCAGGGCCAGCAGTAAGGAATTGTGCAACACAGCATCTGGTAGCGAGGGTTTATCTGACACCACCGAAGTCGCATTATGCCCATCGCGTTCCAGGAACATGAAAAAAATTATTTATGCCATCAGGCTATAGGTCCGCACATGATCGCCTTGCGGCCCGCGCTCGCCCTGACCGTTCTGCTCATGGTCCTCGCCATCGCTGCGGATGTGTCGGTCGGCCAGCACGTCCCACAGTACCAGGACGCGTCCACCGGCCTGCCGACCAAAGCCCTGTGGACCGCCAAGACGATGTTCTTCGACATCGACGGCGACGGGGACCACGAGGTCGTCTGCCTGGGCGCCAGGAAAGGGCACAGCGAACCCCACATGTTGGCCTGGGCCTGGAGCGGCATGGAGTGGGTCAACGTCACATCGACCCTCGGGCTGGCGTCCATCGGCCACTCGTCCTACGGGGGCTTCTCGTTCGCCGATATCGACGGCGACGGCGACTGGGACGTCGGAGCGGGAAGCCACGGGGCCGACGATGTCGATGCATACCTCCAGGTCTCACCCGGCTCGTATGTCGAATCCTCCACCGGCCTCGACACCGCCGAGGACGCCTGGAACATCGACTTCGGCGACTTCAACTCGGACGGGAACATGGACCTGCTGGAGACCGGCTTCTGGGGGATGGACGTGAGGCCGTTCGCCGGCAGCGGTGTCGGCACGTGGCTGGATTCGCGCGACGGACTGCCGAACGGGCATTCAAGGGTCGACGGGTACTTTTGCGATCTCACGAACGACGGGAACCTCGACATCGTGGCCTCGTGGGGCCAGGGCGATTGGGTCTACCTCGGCGATGGCAACGGGACCTGGACGAACTCGAGCGGGGGTCTTCCGTCGGGAAGCGTTTGGTTCGGCGCCGGCATCGATTGCGGCGACTTCAACGACGACGGGTTCAAGGACATCGTCCTCAGCGCCGGCGACCAGACGCGCGCCTTCGCCGGTGACGGGACGGGCAACTGGACCGAGGCCTCCGCCGGACTGCCGTCGTACGCCTTCTCGTCCATCGTCCTCGCGGACATGAACAACGACATGTACGACGACGTCGTGGGGATGGTCCCCTCCGACCCGGGGGTCGTCGAGCTCTACCTGGCCACGGGCGCGAACACGTGGGTCAAGGCGCAGACCACCAGCATGCAGGGCAACGGCGGAGGATGGCGCGTCTGCGTCGGCGACTTCGACGACAACGGTTTCATGGACATCGCCGCCGGGTTCGGCACCGACGACGTCGCGGGCTACCCCGGCAGCATCCGGGTCTGGCGCGAGACGACCCCGGTCGACGCACTCGATGTGACGCTCCTCCGCCCGGACGGAATGGAGAGGTTCTGGCCTGGGTCGACGTGGTTCGTAGTCTGGACGGCGAAGGTCCCCGATGCGTCCACGGGGGTGGAGGTCGACCTCGAACTGTCGAACGATGGACCGGGTGGCCCGTGGTCGACCGTCGCTTCCGGGCTTCCGGAGACGGGCGTGTACCAGTGGACGGTCCCGGACCGCGATTCCGACGAGTGCTTCCTCAGGGCCACGATATCCGATGACCAGGGCCATTCCGCGAGCGACCTCTCCGACGGCCCCTTCACGATCGGGGTCGGCGGCGGCGGGGTTCCCGGGACCGAGATATACCTCGTCCCCGAGCCCTTCTGGCGGTCGGGCCCGGAGGATGAGTCGTACAGCGTCGCGTGGGGCGACGTCGACAACGACGGCGACCTCGACCTGGCCGTCGGGGCCAACGGCCCGAACCACGTCTACGAGAACGTCGACGGGAACCTCTCGAGGGACCCGATCTGGGAGTCGGACGACGACGCGGACACGGAGGTCACGGAGGAGGTCATGTGGGGGGACATCGACGGCGACGGATGGCTCGACCTCGTGGCCGTCAACGGGGCGTGGGGTGCCGGTTACGATGTCGTCTACCTCAATCACCTCGGCAACCTCTCGACGACCGCGAACTGGACGAACGAGAACTCGGACCAATCGAACGGTATGGACCTCGGCGACTACGACGGAGACGGCGACCTCGACCTGGTGACCGCGAACTACGACGGCCGGGAATGCGTCTACAGGAACGATGATGGGACGCTGACCACGACGCCGGTGTGGCAATCCTACCTCTTCGACGACGGGACGATGGACGCGGTCTGGATCGACGTCGATGGCGACGGCGACCTCGACGCCTTCTTCGCCTGCTCGGCGACGACCGACAGCACGGACTCGAACGCCGACACGCTCTACATCAACGATCCAGACCGATGGGGCGCCGCACGCTTTGGACTTCTGCCCGACTGGCGCGCCAACGACGAACTGTGGACCACCTGCGCGAAGGCCTCGGACATCGACCTCGACGGCGACATGGATGTAATTGCCGCCAACGGCTTCAACAACAACGACCTGGTGGTGATGTACGAGAACACGGGGACCGCCCTCGACGCCGACTACACTTGGTCGGCGAACATCATGGGGCCGGTCGCCTGCGATGTCGCCGACGTCAACGGCGACGGGTTCCCCGACATCGCCGTCAGCACATACGACTCCGCCAACCCCGACCCGGTGTACGTGATCCTCAACGACGGTGGCGAACTCGACGACCAGCCAGCGTGGGAGAGCGAGGACAGGCGGAGCTCGCGAAGGTGCGCCTTCGGCGACATGAACCTCGACGGCTATCCCGAGCTGGCGGTCGCCAACTACGGGACATCGTCGCTCTCGGGGAAGGACGTGGTCTACCTCAACAGGATGGTCTTGCACTGGGTCGCCATCCTGACCCCCGGGAGCGGGGAGAACGTGACCGGCCGGACCATCATCGGAGGCATGGCCGGGTCCAACGTCAACGTCACACTCTCCGTCGAGGTCAGCGTGGACAACGGCAGCACGTGGCACGATGCCGTCGGGTCGGCGCTGTGGACGTTCGAATGGGACACCAGGGACCTGCCGAACGGGACGTATACCATCATTGCCCGTGCGACAGTGGGATACCTCCCCTTCAGTCACGATGAGGTTACGGTCGAGATCGTGAACGCACCGAACGGGCCGCCTACTGTAACCATCCTGGAGCCCGACGGGTACGATGACGTCGCTGACCGCACCTTCGTCGTGAGCTGGAACGCGAGCGACCCAGATGCGGACCCCATCGTGCTGGACCTTTACGCGATGGAGCCATGGGACCCGGCGACGAGGCGCCTGATCGCCGCTGACCTGAGCCCGACGGGGGACCACACCTGGTCCACCCGCCAGGTCGATGAGGGCCACTACCTCATCATCTTAGAGGCTTCCGACGGCAGGGGCGGAACGGCGAACGATACCGGAGGTCCGGTCGAGATCGACCACCCGCCCGCGTTGCAGGTGACGACCCCCGGACACGCCGGTATCGAGGCCGACGAGAACGTCACCGTCGAGTGGCGATCGGCGAACGCCTCTGCGAGCGCCACCCTCGACCTCTGGTACGATTCCGACACCGACAGCTCGGAAGGGCTCTCGCCCATCCGGGAGGACGTCCCGAACGATGGCGCCTTCCTGTGGGACCTGCGGGAACTGGAAGATGGCGACTACTACGTCTTCGCCGTCCTCCGCGACATCAGGTACGACGTCGGGACGTACGGCCCGGGGCCTGTCGAGGTAAGGCACGCCGGAGCGCCGGAGAACCACCGCCCATCCATCGTCATCCTCGAGCCGAACGGGACGAACGACATCGCGAACGCCTCATACGACATCGTGTGGGAGGCAGGCGACGATGACGGTGATGAAGTGGACATCAAGCTCTTCTACGACGAGGACGGGAGCCCGGAAGATCAGGAGGCCATCTGGGAGGGCGACGCCTCCCCCGGGCGTTACAGATGGGACACCTCGGGGGTGCCTGAGGGGAAGTACTACGTCGTCGGCGAGGTGCGGGACGAGCGCGGCGCGACGAACAGGTCCTGCTCGCCGGGAACTGTGACCATCAGCCACCCGCAGCCGGGGGAGAACGTCGCTCCTACCGTCGAGGTCGACCGGCCGCGGGGAGGGTCGATGGTCAAGGGCACGGTCACCATCAGGGGTTACGCGTCCGACGAGGACGGGAACGACGATATCGTCCGGGTGAGGGTCCGGATCGGAGACGAGCCATACGGGCTCGCCGATGGGACGCACACCTGGTCCTATCTCTGGGACACGACGGCGGTCCCCGACGGCGACGTCGCGATCCGCGTCAGGGTCGAGGACCATGCCGATGCCGTCGGCACGGAGGAGATCGAGGTCACGGTGGACAACGGCGCGACCGACCTTCCGCCCTCCATCGATATCTCCGCCCCGGCCGACGGAAGCGTCCTCGCAGGCGACATCGTCATCGCTGGCACCGCTGCGGATGACGTTGGCGTCGAGTCCGTAGAGGTATTCGTCGGCGGATCATGGACCGCGGCGTCCGGGACCCATGACTGGGTGTACGAATGGGACACCACGACCGTCCAGGATGGCGTGCATGAGATCGGCGCGAGGGCGATGGACGGCGCCGATCACGTGACCACTGTCTCCATCTCTGTCACGATAGACAACTTCCCTGATGACCCGAACGGTGACCCCATCGTCACCTTCACCGATTTCCCGGCGCGGCTCGCGCTCGGCTCGAGCGGATGGGTGGCCTTTACGGTCTCCGATCCGAACGGCATCGACGATATCGTCGCAGTGTTCGCGGAGGTCCTGACCTCTGACGGGACGCTCGTCATGACCTTCGGCAACGGAACCCTGGACTGGAGCGGCGGTTCGGTCGGAACCTGGCTGACGACGGAGGTGCTCACGGTCGGGACATATACTTTCAGGGTCCACGTCGTCGACTCCCACGGCTCCGCGGCGATCGGCACGAGGGCCTTCCGAGTCGACCCCGCACCGGAGGACGAAGCCGACGGCCTCCCGTTGGCCGCCTACGTGGCGGCGGCAGCCCTCGCGGCGATGGCCCTGGCAGCAGTGGTGGCCATCAGGGCGAGAAAAGCCCGCAGGGATGTCGCAGCCTTCACCGTCGATACGGCGCCCGCGGCATCCCCGCTGCCCATTGCCGCACCCGTCTATGCCCCGGCGACGACGCCATCATCGGTAAACGCCGCTCCCGGTGCGCCGCCTGCCGTCCCGAGGACGACCCCGACCATCCTCGGACAGGGCGCGATCGGTGTCCCCCAGGCGGTTCCCGTCGCTGCCATCGCCAGGCCCACCGGGGCGGGGGTCGATGCAGCCCATGCCGCCCGGATCGTCATACGGCAGTACGGCGCCTCCGGGTCCACGGCGATCTCCCACGCGGCGCTGGGACCGGCGGTCGAGGTCGTCGCCCTGCCTGACGCCGTCGAGGTCGTGGAAGACGTCGTGGTCGTCGAAGAGGATCGCGGAACTTCCCGTTGACCGGCTGCCCGCACCCGTCCAGCGCCGCATAACCTTTTAACGCGTGGGCCTTTTCCCGGAGCATGACGGGAAGGGTCGTCGCCTTCGACATGGACGGCGTCCTCGTCGAGGGACAGAGCTCCTGGGTCAGCGTCCACTCCGCCCTCGGCACGGATAACGAGGCAGGGTACGAGGCCTTCACGACGGGGCGCATCGACGACCACGAGTTCATGAGGAGCGACATCGCGCTCTGGCTCGACAGAGGGGTGGACCACGTGGACCAGGTCGAGGAGGTCCTCGACCGCGTGGAGCTCCACGAAGGTGCAGAACGGACCATCGGGGAGCTCAGGCGCCGAGGGTTCCTCACCGTCATCGTCAGCGGCGGGCTCGACATACTCGCCAATAGGATAGGCGCGGAGGTCGGGATAGACGCCATCCTGGCGAACGGCCTGGAGACCTTCGAGGACGGGCGCTTGACCGGCAGGGGCGTACTTAGGGTGCCCCTCCTGAACAAGCGGGCGCCGCTCGCCGTGGCGATATCGAGGATGGCAGGGATGGACGCGTGGCTCGCGTCCGTCGGCGATTCGGCGGTGGACATCGCGATGTTCCTCGTGAGCGACCTATCGATCGCCTTCAATCCGAGGGACCGGGTCGTGTCCGAGGGGGCCACGCGGACCGTCTTCTCCGCCGACCTCTCCGACATACTTGAATACCTCAGGCCAGAGTCGCTGGCGCCCTCCAGGCGGGAGAGGCTGGAGGCAGAAGCGGACGTCCTGAGGGTCCAGGAAGTGTACAGGAGACACCGTGCCAGCAAAGCGGATCGCTCAGGAGGACACGGGCTCCCGGGCCCATAGGATCGGGGCTTCTGGCGTGTCCCGGTCGAGCGGCCCTCGGGAGTCCGGATCAGCGGCGCATGCCCTTCCTCGGCCCGCCTCCCTTCATGGCATCGATACCCCGCTCCGTTATCTGGAACTGGGAATGGGCCGAGTACGACAGGCAGATGACGTCCGAACCGTTCTCTCGCCTGATCAATCCCTCTCGTTCCAGGTCGTAGAGCTCGGAGGCGAATCCCTCGACCGTCTTGGCCATGAGGGACTCGAGCCGCGGCAGGAAAACGCACCCGTCCGGTTGCGCAGCCATCGCCATCAGGATCTCCCTGTGCCTTTCCTCGATATCGAAGTCCGTCATACGTGCATCCTCCGTCGAACGCGCGGAGAGCAACCTGACCCAGACCCCTGCCCACCAAGGCGATGGCCCTCGCGGTCTGCCCGCGACCCTTCGAACGGCCGCATTCTCCGGTCCCTGCGTTCTCGTTCGCAGCCTCGCTATATAAAGGCAATGTGGTTATTTGCATCCCTTGCCCACGGCCGTGTCCATTGGACCTGGGATCCGCGCATGGCCCGATCGGTGCGGCGGAAGGTGCGGATCGGGTCCCCTGGGCGACGGCCCGCATCAATCGCGGCTGGGGTATCTCGCCATCCATTCGTCGTCGCGAGGGGAATCCATCGTGAAGGACCCCTCCACTTTGTAGTCGCTGGACCCCCAGTGGAAGCGCCGCCCCCATAGGTAGTGGTGCATGAAGAACGCTCCGAAGAAGAGGTAGAAGGCCGGGGCCAGGAGGAGGAGGCCGCCGTACCTCTCGCCGATGCGGCGCGCCAATATGTACCTGAAGACGACCACCTGCGTCCACGCGATGGCGAGTGCGATGAGGCCCAGGAGGGGGAATCCGACCAGGAACAGGACGGCGGCTAGAAGCGGGCCGACCACGAATTGCGCGTTGAGTGCTATCCCCAGCGTGGTCTCGCGCTTCATGTCCGGGTGCTGGAAACGTCTGACCGTTATCGCCCACCGGACCATCTTGTCCCGGAGGCCCCGCCACGAGGACGTGTCCTCCTCTGGCCGCAGCACGGCGTCGCGCCTGTAGTAGAGGCTCATGCCCCTCGCCCTGAGGACGTAGGCGAGGATGAGGTCGTCGTTGTACGCCCTGGCCCAGTAGGGTGCGACCTCGGTCATCACGATGTCCCTGCCGACCGCCATTGTGTGGCCGCTGACGTAGGCGGGGAACAACTGACGCTCGCGGGCGTAGGACGCGAGGTAGGTTATCACGTTCGAACCGAGGGCGAACGCCCTCCCGAGGCGGTTCCTCGGGAGGATGAAGATCGGCCCGCCGACGGCGTGGACCGTCCTGCCCCCGACGTCGCGGCCCAGCGGGGAGACCATCTTCTGGAGCCACTGCGGCTCGAAGACCACGTCCGCGTCGCAGAACACCAGGACGTCGTGGGCGGCGTTGACGATGCCAGCCAGGAGCGCGTGGTTCTTCCCGACCAGCACGGCCGGATCGTGAGGACCGGCGAGGACGTGCCTGACGTGAGGGTACTCGGATGCAAGAGCGGCGCCGACGGCCGCCCCGGGTTCGTCTGGGACGTTCGACACCAGCAGGACCTCGAAATCATGGTAGTCCTGATCGCAGACGCTCCGTATGAACCTCTCGAGATCGGGATGTTCGGAGCGTATGCCCATGATGACGCTCGCAGGGACATCGACCGCGGGGAACGCCGGGTCGCCCGCCTTCGAGTAGCGCCGGTGGTGGAGTAGCTGCGCGAAGGAGCCAGCGCAGTAAGCGGAGAAAGCCGCGATGGCGATCCAGGCCCAGACCGGTCCGAACATCCACAAGCGAGGGACAGGGGCGGTTAAGTATCTTCCCTTGCCGATCTCGGTACGATTCCCCTTCCCAATCGGCTGTTCGTTTCCATACCGTCGGGGGGCGGGCGCGCCCTTACCGGGTCCCGGAACGTCCAGCGACAAACGGAAGATATTTTAACCGAGAGCACATAGTAAGATGCGATGAACGGCCGCCGGACCCTGCTTGCATTGCTGGTAGTTGCGCTATTCGTGATGCCCTCGTCGGGATGCCTCGACGCTCGGACCTGGAAGGACCTCGTCATGGGCATCGACAAGGTGAAGGTGGGGTACCACGACGTGGACGGCCCATCGCAGTACTGGGCATACGATATCACCGCCCAGGACATCCTCGACTACCTTGTGTCGGGCAACCCGGACGAGCCGCCGACCGACATGTACTGGGAGTACTATTTCCATGTCAAGAAGGACTCGACCCGTATCACGTTGTCGTTCAACTTGACGATGATGAGCCCGGACGAGATGTTCTGGGAGGAGATCGAGGAACAGGCAAATGGCACGGGTTACGAGGATTACGTCCATTTCCTCAGGACCCTCGAGAGGTACCTGGAGGTCACCCTGATAGACCCGGGAGATAACGTGGAGGTCAACGTCACCTACACGGACACGACCGACGGGGACGTACAGGAGTTCGTCCTCCTTCCGGAACCGGGCCGTTGGCTGTTGTCCATTAAGTCGCGCGGATACGGGGGCACCGCCATCATCCCGGGATTCGGAGAGGCGGAATACCACGACGAGTTCTACGTGAGGACGTCGATCCGCGAGGCCTATTACAGGTGACGACGCCGCCCGTCCGCCGGGGTTTCAGATCTGCAAGCCGCTGAGCGCCGGGCTGGGACGGGACCGTGATTCACTGAACCATCTGCGAACAGGCTCTCCCCTCGGGTCAAATGGACAATGCTGTCCAGACCACCGCGGCATGCGATGTCCATCTCCAAGGGGCAATTCACATTCACCATTTATCCCACAGGGCTCATCCGCTAGATCTCGTCCTAACCGTCCCGAGTAAAAATGGCGAAGCGGCGCAACGACTCCTCCTCCATGAAATGAAGGGGCGCTATGACCACGACCGTATGGGGGGGCGGTCCGATGTCGGTATCCCTCACCCGGGACAGAGGGCCGGCGACGGCCGTCTGGTCGCTCGCGCCCGCACGTGCGACCGCGGCGACCAGGGTGTCCTCGTCTATGGCGCCCGCGCCTTTCTCGCGGTCGACCTCGAGCAGGTATCCCAGGGCCTCTGGGGCGGTGAGCATGCGGTCGCCGTCGATGTCCATCAGGACGAGGGTGTGGAGCCCAGCCGCAAGGTT
>JAKEGO010000070.1 GCA_022615805.1 Thermoplasmata archaeon | reverse complement strand
GGCCTCGACACGCCGAATGGTGCTCCAGGCGAGAACGTGACGCTCACGTTCCAGGTGAGCAACGATGGTAATTACGTTGACAACTTCACGCTGGCGTCCGGTGCCAGGGATTCCGCCTTCCGGAATTGGACGACCATCTCGGGCGGGCGCACCCCCGACATCGGCGCCTACTCCAGCAGCTTCATCGGCGTCATCGTCGGCATACCCAGATCGAGCGCGGGGGACATCATCGCCGCCAACACGTACTCCGACGTCTGGCTGACCGCCAGGTCCGCATGGAATCCGGTGGTGGAGACGACGGGCTTCTCGAGGATAAGGGTGAGCGAGTCGAGGGACGTCGACATCACGACGGTCGGCAACGACACGATCGAGGTGATCTCCGGCGAGACCGCGGTATTCACGCTCGAGGTCACGAACGTCGCGAACTTCGACAGCGACGACATCTTTGATCTGACCTTGTGGACAGATCAGACCGACTGGATAACTGTCATTCAGCCCAACAACCTCAGCCTCCAAAACGGGGAATCCGCGCGCGTCAAGGTCAAGGCGACCCCTCCGGACTTCACCGACTTCCGGAGGTGTGAATTAACGATGACCGCCACTTCTAGGGCGGACCCGTCGAGGTCGAGGAGCGTCGACGTGGTCGCGCTGCTGCCGCAGAGATACGGCGTCGAGGTGACGACACTTCCCCCGGTGCATCAGGAGGGAGGGCCGCTCGATGTCGTCCAGTACGGCTTCGAGGTCGAGAACCAAGGGAACGACGCCGACGTCATCTCTTTCTACGCATGGACCGATTGGGGGATGACGACCGATGTCCCCCCCCTCCTCAGCATACCGTTCCGTGGTCTGGCCCAGGTCTATGTGAACGTGACGGTCTCTGGCATCGAGGCGGGAGAGGTCGAGAACGTCCATTTACGCGCCCGGGCCGGCGACGGCCTTGCCGAGGACGAGGCGTCTGCGACGCTCGAGGTCCTCCAGGGATACGCTGTCTCCATCGAGCCCGGGACCAACGTCACGGAGGCGGACCCAGGTGGGACCGTCCTTATGAACTTCGTCGTCACGAACCTCGGGAACGGGAACGACGAGTACGACGTCAGGGTCGTGTCGAACTACTCCGCGCACCACGACCCCGGTTCGCCCGTCGACCTGCGGGCGGGCGAGATGGTGACCCTCAGGCTCGAGGTCGACGTCCCCTCCGACGCCGACGCCGGCACGATGGAGGCCACGCACATCAATGTCACATCGCGTAACGATCCGGCCGCATCGGCGGAATCGAGCGCCCTGATCAACGTGGCCCAGGTCGCGGGTGTCCTCGTCGAGAACGCCGCGGCCGCCTCCGGCGACCCAGGCGGGATGACGACCCTGAACTTCACGGTCCAGAACGTCGGGAACGGCGTCGACTCCTTCTCGCTCGACGTGACGTCCCAGAGGGACTGGGCGCTGACCATCGTCAATCCAGGCGCGACCGCCCTCGTGGAAGCGGACGAAGCCCGTTTCGTGCAGGTGCGCGTCCTCATACCTCACGATTTGGAGGCCGGCACAGCCGACCTGATCACCCTCAGGGCGACGTCCGACCATTCAAAGGACATCCACGACGAGGGGAACGGCGTCTGCCGCGTCAACCTCGTGACCGGTGTGAGCGTTCTATCACGCGAGGCGAGGACGTTGGTCATTCCGGGGAGGACCATCAGGGTCCCGGTCTACGTCGAGAACACTGGCAACGGCCAGGAGTTCGTGAACGTGGTGGCGACATCCGCCGAGGGCTGGTACGTAGACACGGACAAGGGCATGCTGTCGCTGGAGCGTTCCGAGAGCGAGCCGGTCGAGGTCTCCATCAGCGCGCCGATGGGCTCCTACGGGGACACGTCGACGATCGTCTTCACCGCGACGGTCATCCTGGAGAACGCCACGGGTGATTTCGACACGGAGTACCTCTTCGCCGAATCCTCCTTCGCCATGCCCTCAGACCTCGCGTTCGTTTACATCTTCCCAGGGCAGACACGGACATTCGGGTTCAGGGTCGAGAACATCTTCCAGCAGTCGTCGACCCTCAACGTCACCTACGACAGCCCGGGCGAATGGGCCATAACGATATCGGCCGCCCAGGGGGCGATATCGCCGGGCGAGAGCGCCACCGTCGTGGCTACCGTGACAGCCCCAGCGAACCTCCTCCATCTTTACTACCCGACCGTTGTGCCTGTGACCTTCGACCTCGTTTCCACCGGTCAGGTGACCACCGTCGACATGACCCTGGTGGGACTGTCCCCGGACCTCTCGATCGATGGGATCGACCTCAAGAGGGACGTCGGCGAGGGGCAGACCCTGATGATATCGTTCGACGTGCGCTCGACAGCATCCCCGACCGGCGATCCGGATTACGACACGTTGCGCGACGTACCGGTCGAGGTCTACCTCGACGGCGACCTGGTCCACGTCGAGACCATCGACGTCCCCATCGACGGCCTCGTTCCCGTATCGATGAGGGTGGAGATGCCCGACCTCGACTGGTGGCTAAGGTACGAGGTGACAATGATCGACGTGAAGATCGCCTCCCGGGACTACGAGAGCCAGAATACCCTGAACGACAACGTCCAATCGAGGACCATCCATGTGAGGAAGAACCCACACCCGGCGGCTCTCCTTGTGATCCCCATCGCGGCCATAGGCGCCCTTGTGGGATTGGGCATCAACCGCAGGAAGGTACGATTGAGGCAGAGGCTTTACGAGCACGTCTTCGTGGGCGTGCTCTTCGCATCGGTCCTCACCGCCCTCCTGACGCTGCCCTTCGCAGCCTACCCCCTCGACGTTTCCGGAGAAGCGCTTGCCTACTTCATGATCCTCGCGCTCACGCCAGTCTTCTGCATGGTGACAGGTCTCCGGACGAAATCCTACGTAGCCGTCGCCATCCTGGCGGTCCTGATGTTCGGGCTGTTCTTCATCGCGATGGCGTCGGGGCATGGAGCGTGGGGGATCATCGAGGACGCTGTCGCGAACGTTGGAGTACTCCCGCTGCCGGCTTTCATGTTCCTGCTCCTCCCCCTGGTCGCAGGGATGGTCGCCGCGATGCTGATGTTGAGGCTGATCGGCTCGGCCGTCACCGCATACGAGCAGGCTCGAGCGTTCGTCGACGCGGTCAAGAAAGAGGCGAGGTGAATGGAAGATAAAGTGGAAATCGATGTGGCCGATGCCGAGGAGATGCTGAAGAAGGCGCGCGTGCACCTCGATAGGGACGAGGCGCGGAAGGCGCGCGACCTCTCCGTCAGAGCGGAGAACGTCGTCAGGGACAGGCTCGCGCTCGCCCACAGCGCCCAGAAGGCACTGGACTTCGCGGACCGCTCGGTGACGAAGGCCCGCAAGGCCCGGGTGGACACGAAGAAGGCCGAGGACCTGCTGATGAGGGCCCGGAGGGCGATGAGGAACAATGAATTCTATGATGCCATATCCCTCTCCGAGAAGGCGGTCGCCGCGACGACCATCCAGCCCCTCCCTGGCAAGGAGATCACGGTGAAAACGGTCTTCGCGAGGGTCGAGCAAAGGGTGCTCTACAAGGTCCTCCTGCGGAACAACCTCGCCCAGACGATCGACGGCATCATGGTCATCCCTGACACCTCGAACTCGGTCTTCGTCCCGTATCCCGAGAGCGCCGTCGTGGACCTGGGGCCGAACGGCGAGGAGACGGTGATGTTCGAGCTGACGCCGGCGGACGAGGACGCCTACGCCCTCGAGGACTTCATCCCAGGCAGGGACGTCTCTGTCTCCACCGTTCTGACCGAACGCGACGATGGGCTAATATTCCGTATCAAGGTAAGGAACGAGACGGAGAGGCCGATGGAGACCCTCCACATGGAACCGTTCGTCCCGGAAGGCCACGTTTCGGCGCCCTCGGAGGCCTTCGTGAACCTGTCGCCCTACGGTTCACGATCGATCGAGTTTGTCCTGCGCCCGGAGAGCCGTTCGCGGGCCGATGTCGAGCTCGAGTGCGCCCAGTGCACGGGACATTCATCGTGGACAGGAACGTCCAGAGGGCGATATGCCCCTGGTGCCACCAGGAGGTCGACGTCGGCGACGCACTGTCCTCACGATCTGGTCCACCGTCACAGGAATCGGAGGAGCCAGCGGACACGTTGGATCCGGTCATTGGAACGGAAGGTGAGGGTGACCTTCCACCAGCGCGCCGGAGGAGGACCAAGAAGAAGGTCAAGGGCGGTCAAGAGCCCCAAGCATCAGGGTCCACGTGTCAGGTCTGCGTTGGAAAGGGGCGTGTCATGGTCAGAGGCAGGAAGGGAAAGCTCAAGGAACAGGTCTGTCCAAGGTGCAAAGGAGATGGAACGGTATGATCAAGGTGATATCCGAGG
>JAKEGO010000009.1 GCA_022615805.1 Thermoplasmata archaeon | reverse complement strand
CGTACTGGTTGGACACGTCGCTGTAGGCGAAGACGACCTTCGTGACGCCGTTCTTGCCGATGAGCTCGACCAGCATCTCCTCGGGGTATATCGGGATGCCATCCGGGTGGTTGGGACCGGAGAGGGCCGGAGGGTACCGGCGGCCCGCGATATCGGGTATCTGGGTCGCGGTGAAGGCGATGACCCTGACGTTGGGATCGTTGCGGTAGAGGACGTTGAAATTATGGAAGTCGCGTCCAGCGGCTCCCATTATGATGATCTTCTCGGTCATGTGACCACCGCCCCGCTATCCCCGTGGGTCATTAATATCTTTCGAAACGCCCTGGACCCCTCGTAGTTCGCCCCCGTCCGCCCCGACTGATTACCGGAACCGGGGTATCACGGAGTTGGTCCGGGGGCGTCCCCCCCTTCCTCGGGGGATATCAGATAGAGGTGGGTCTCACGGCCGCTCTTGACGATGTCGACGAGGCCGGCGTGGTACATGGCCCTTACGTTCAGGTTCACCATCTGCTTCCTGAGGCCAAGCGCGAGCGACAGCTCCTTCTGGGTGATGCCGGGGTTCTCGGAAATGATGTTCAGGAGCCTCACCTGGACCGTGTCGAGCTCGCGCTCTGACTCCACCCTCATCCCTATCGGATAGAAGCGGCGGAGGCGGCCATCGATGACGGACTTCACCAGTGATTCCCGCTCGAGCACCTTGACGTGGTATGCGAAAAGGCCATTTGTAAGCCCGAGTTTTCGCATTATCTCGGAGTAATGCCCGCCTGGGTTCGCGATGATGTAACCGTGGATCTTACCGCGGACGTAGTTGTCCAGCACCTTCTTCCCGGTCAGGCGTGCGTAGAGCAGGCCCATCGCCGAGAACATCAGGTAGGTCCCCGTCTGCGTCAGCGCCATGATGACCAGGAAGGTGCCAGCCGCCAGAATGGCATAATAATATGGAGGAACCGGGACGCGGGCAGTTCCGCCTTCCGAACGGGCGACGCTCACGGTGTAGGACCCGGTCCCCGTGCCGGCCCCGTCCGTCGCTCGGACAGCGATCTCGTGCTCACCCTGGTCCAGCGATGTGGCGTCGAGGAAGAACGCCCACCTCTCGCGACCCGACGCATGGCGCCACTGGCCGGAGTCCACCTGGTACTCGACCCTCACGACCTGCCTTTCATCCTCCGCCATCCCCGAGATGACGGCGACATCGGCGGAGACAGTCGCGGGGATCGGGTCGAACGTGACCTCCGGCGGCGTCCCCACGGTCCTCCCGGACACGAGCGCGGAGGCCCGCGAGGCGCCGTGATGGTCGACGGACGTGACCCTGACCCATATCGCCGCGTCCTCGCTCAGGCCGTCGATCATGACGGACCTGACGCCGGGATCGACGATGCGAAGGCCGATGCCCGGTCCCCTGGTGTCGTCGTGCATGAGCCGATCGAGGTCGGAGTACGTTACCTCGAAACGGTCGAGGTCGTGCGCGTCATCGATGATCCACGACACCTCGACCCTCGCCGTGTCGACGGCAGTGACGGAAACCCCATCCGGGGCGGGTGGAGGCAGGTTCGGCACCAAGGTCCACGCGGCGCTGGCCACGCTCCGCCGTCCCCCGATGTCGACGACGGAGAGCTCGATGTCGTACCTGATGCCGTCCCGGACCTGTATCGATGTCCGGGGGAGCTCGAGCCCACGCTCGACGAGGGAGGTGCCGTCGGAGCCCGTGATGCGGAGCTCGTACCCGGCAAGGTCGACGTCGGCCGATGAGTTCCAGGCGACGTCGAGGGTCGCGCCGGACAGGGTGAACGGGGAAGGCAGGAAGGAGACCGAACGGGGCGCGGGGTCCGGTGAAACGAGGTGCAGCGTCTCCGGGCCATCCATTCCAAGGTCCTCCATGTGGACCCAGTTGGAAACGGTCCTGAGCTCGCCTATCCATACGAAGTGCCCGCCGAGCGCGTCATGCGACCGAACGGGGACCGGCACGTACAGGTCGCCGGCTGGCCCTGGAGAAGGGTCGGTGCCCCGGAAAAGAGGCGTGGCGTACGCCTTGAGCGTCATGCCTTCGCCATGTCCCACAGGCCATGCCCTGACCAGGACGTCGACGTCGCGCAGCGGCCTCCCCTCGAAGTCCTCGAACTCCAGGTGTAGCCACTCGCGCTCGCGGACCTTCCCGCCGGTGACGCGGATCCCCCCGACCTCAGCGCCGACGAGGTCGGTGACGCCCGACACGGAAAGGGCATCGCCATGCACGGTCGAGTTCTCGAGCCACAGGCCATCGCCCGAGGAAACGATCACGGGGACTGTCCCCATGAGGCCCCCGACGATGGGCTCCCTCGATGCCGCGTCGTACGTGACGAGAGGCATCGACATGACGGCGATGCCGGAACGCGACAGGCCCACCACGGGGCGCCATTCCCCGGGCATCCTCGCCTGGATGGCGGGGACCTCGCATGAGGCAAGATAGTAGTAGCCGCCATTGAGGCGTCCGATCGTGACCGGGGGTTCCGGTTCAAGGAAACCGTCGATCGTCGACCGGAGGGTATCAGATGGGGGGTACATCGTGAATGCCCATGTGACGCCGGCCATCGGACCGAGGAGGCTCTCCTGCATGTCCTCGTCGCCGAGGTGGACCGGCCCGTCGAGGACTATCGCGACGCCCTCGTCCAGCAGTGCGGCCATGGCGGTCTCCAGGATGACATCGCTCCCCTCTCCGGTCAGGACGATGACATCGACCTCCCCGAAGGGGAGGGCATCATCCCGTCCCACGATCCCGGCAAGCGAATCCCCGAGGGCGGCCCGCCACGCCTCGGCCCTGTCCGATGGAGACTGGCCGTGGTCGAGGTCGATGACGAGCACGCTCGGGGCGGGGGGCGCGACATCCATCCCGGTCACCACCGCGTCCCCGTGGGTCGTGAGGTGCCCCCTCAGGAGGGGAGCGTCCATCCCGACCAGTGTGACGTCCTGCAGCACGACGCTCTCGTTGTATTGCCCGCCGTGGACGACGATCGGATCGTCGCCTGAACCCAATGCCGCGGCGATGGAAACGAACGGCCGCTCCTCCGTGCCGTCGGAGGGGCCGGCCGCGCCGCCGTAGGTGGAATCCACGTGCACCGTGCCCCCGGCTGGCGCCGCCACTATGGAGCAGGCGGCGATAAGGAGCACGAAGGTTGCCGGGACCGCACGATGCACGATGGGCCATTCCTCGGCCACTATATATATCGAGTTTGGTGGGCGCGGTTACTGATACTTAACCGTTGCTGTGGTCGATCAGACGTTCGCAGGGGGTTCCAGGCGGGATCGGCCATCGGCCGCGAACGCAGACGGGGTCAAGGGCGAACGCCCTGCTCTGTCAGCGCGATATCGAGGGCCTTGTACGCACCCTCGGAGGGCCCACCCGTCGCCACGCGGAAAGCCGTTGCACCGCCGAAGCACTCGCCCGCAAGGACGCATATGTCGTGATCGGTGAGGAGCCGCTCGGCGACCTCGAGAGAGGGGGGACCGTCAGTGTAACGGCAGTAGGCGAAGGGGAGGACCCCCTCGGGGACGGTGAGCGCCGAGACGTTCCTCATGAGCGACGCGCGCCCTTCGCGGACGATCCTCCGGGCACGTTCCTGGACCCGTCCGAGATCCTCCAGGCATCTGACGGCAGCCATCTCCCCGAGAGCCGTGTTCGTGGGGTTCAGGTTCATCTTGACGCGGGAGGCCTCGGCCACGAGGTCGGGCGTGACCACGAGCCACCCGAGCCTGATGCCGCCGAGCCCCGCCACCTTGGAGAGCGAGCATGATACCATCGCCCTCTCGGACGCCTGCTCCATGGCCGAGCGTCCGCCCTCGACGAACGGGAGGTATATCTCGTCGAAGAGGACGGCTGCTCCCGTATCGGCAGCGGCCTCGATGACGGGCCCGGGGTCGTGGAGTCCCTCGCCAGGGTTGTTGGGGTTCGCCAGGATGGCCATCGAGTAGCCCCCGCCCGCCAGGGCTCCGACGAACCGCTCGCCCGGGACTGCGTCGACCCTCGCGCCCAGGGCGTCCGGAACGTTGAAGAGCGGCTCGAAATAAGGCCTCTCGATCAGGGCGGGTCCCTCGCCGAGCATTGTCAGGAAGGCGACGTTGTTCGCCTCGGACGCCCCCATCGTGACGATCACCTGCGACGGTTCCACCCCGTAAAGGTCGCTGACCATCGATCTGAGGGCATCGGAGCCGAGGGACGGGCTGTAACCGAGTTCGACCTCATCGGCGTCTATCCCGAGGTCCCGGAGGGTCAGGGGAGGGACGGTGCTCCCCGTCAGGTCGTACCTGGCTTCACGACCGCGGACGAGGAACTCGACCAGGGTGTACCTGCGCATGGGATGACCTCATGGCACGAGGCGCTTCATGTCCCGTGGGAAGAGGACGCACTCGCGCACGTTGTCGGCGCCCACCAGGACCTGGACGAGCCTGTCGAGGCCCATCCCCCAACCGGCGTGGGGCGGAATGCCGTACCGGAAAGCCTTCAGGTAGAACTCGAAACCGGCAGGGTCCAGGCCGAGGGCGCGGATCCTCTCGATCAGGAGGCTGTGGTCGTGGACCCGCTGGGCGCCCGATGCTATCTCGAGGTATCCCATCATGAGGTCGAAGCCGAGGCCGTATTCGCCGTCGGGCTGAACGTAGAACGGCTTGGTCTTGAGCGGCCACCGGACGATGAAGTAGAATCCCGGCTTGGCGGCCGCGAGGATGCGGAGCGCCTCGGCATCGATGTCCGAGCCCCAGGGAACCTCGATCCCTCCTTCCGCTATGATCCCGAGCGCGTCGTCGTACGTGATCCTCTCGATGCCCTCGGGCGGGGCTGGACCCTTGTATGCCGGGCTCGACGACGCGCGCTCGATCCCCGCCTTGATCGCGTCGGCGAGTACGTCCATCGCGTCTCCTTCGTCGGCGAACGACATCTCGACGTCCACGGAGAGGTATTCGTTGAGGTGACGCGTGGTGTCGTGGCTCTCGGCCCTGAAAGCCGGCGCCATCTCGAAGACCCGCTCGAGGCCGCTCGCCAT
>JAKEGO010000069.1 GCA_022615805.1 Thermoplasmata archaeon | reverse complement strand
TCCACCGTCCCGGCCGTCAGGCCCATGTTCAGAGAGTTGGCGATCGAACGGTCGAGAAGGCCGGCGTCGTCGAGATGCCCCAGCACGGCGGGCCAGAGGGCCTCGTCGGGGACGTCCAGAGAAAGCGGCGCGTCGGTCGCCGAGGCGATCGCGTCGATCTTGATGGCGGCGTCGTCACCTTCGAGGAAGATGTCCACGACGGCCGGGTTACCGGAGAGGTCGGACATCTCGTCCTGAGCATTGACGAGGGCCTCGACGCGGCGGAGCGCCTTGCGGTCCAGGTCCTTGAACTGCTTCCTGTAGAAGACCGTCCCGAGGAGCACGGTCGGGAGCTCGCCCGGCTGGCCGCCGAAACGGACGCCCGCGACCTCCACCACCTCCTGGTCCCGGGAGAACGACAGCATCAGGGCGCCTCCAGCGAGATGACCTCCCCGTAGGGGTCGATCGCCAGGGTGGCGTGGAGGGCCACGGTGTCCTCGGTCGCGACGTGGCGGACGCCTGGCGCGCGCTCCACCCGGACCGCGATGAACGGGCCGTCCATCGGCCCCGGATCCCTGGCATCGAGCGCGTCGACCATGGCCAGGAGGTCGTCGAGGGCCGTGTTGCCCATCATGTCGATCACCTCCACCTGCTCCCTGAACCGGGAGATGGCCTCCGGAGGGAGGTTCTCGATGAACGGGAGCGCGCCCTTGGAGCCGGCGACGCGTCTCCCCTCGTCGACGCCGTTCCTGCCGAGCGCGAGGAGGGTGTCGCCCGAACGGTGGCCGCGGACGTCCTCGCCCCATAGCACGAGGAAACGGATGTTCGGGTTCGATATGCAGTTGGCTACGACCTTCTCCACGCCGATGTTCTCGGTCCTGACCTCCCCCCAGATGGCCACCCTGTCGGAAGGTAGCGCCGCCCTTCGTGAGAGGGTGGCTACGGCCACGCACCTCTCGGGATCCCCGATGCTGAACTCGCCGGGCCAGGGGTACATCGACCGAGTATCCCCCGCCCTTTCATAAGAACCTTTTGCCGGACCGCCGCCGACCATGGCAATCCTTAATAGAGCGCAGCCAGGTCTCGCCGCATGGTCGATCCGGTCTGGATCGGGTTCTGCCTCTCCCTCGCCCTCCTCATGGCCATCGGCCGGCGATCGACGTGGCTCGGCCTCCTGGTCGCTGCCCTCGTCCTCGCCATCTTCGGCCTCGAGCCCGCAAGGCTCGGTGAGGAGGCATGGAGGACGGCCACGGACCCCTCGATTCTCCTGCTCGCCCTCGCGGTAGGGATGATCCCCGTCCTCGGAGGGGCGATGGAGGTCTCGGGGCTAGCGGACGACATCGTTTCGAACCTCAGACTGCGCCGCCGCCACTTCCTTGTGGCCGCGCCAGCGTTGTTCGGCATGCTGCCGATGCCCGGCGGCGCCCTCCTCTCCGCACCTCTCGTGAAGCGCGGCGGCTCCGGGGTCGGGCCGGTCTCGCTGGCCGCCGCGAACGTCTGGTTCCGCCACTCCCTCCTCATCGCATACCCTCTGGGGGCACTCCTCGTGACCACGAAGATGGCCGGCGTCGACCTCTTCGTCGCCATCGCCCACCTCCTCCCCGGTCTCGCGGTCATCGTCATCATTGGCTCGTTCTTCCTCCTCCGCGAGGCGCGGGGCCGCCTGCCCGCCCGGGGGAGGCCCGATCGGAGGAGGCTCGCGATCGCCCTCTCGGTCATCCTGGTGGCCCCGGTCCTGGACCTAGCTCTCCTGCTCGCGTTCCCTGGCGCACTTCCCGAGGTCCCCCTGGTCATCGCGGTCGCCGCCAGCCTCGCCCTTGCGATCCTCGCGGGAGGGATACCGCCCGCAGCCCTCCCGGGCATAGGCCACCGGATGAAGGCCTGGAACTTCTCGCTGATAATCCTGGCCATGTTCCTCTTCCTCAACGTCTTCACGTCCACCAGGGCGCCGGAGCTCATCGCCGGGCTCCCGGTCCACAGGGCGGTCCTGCTCGTATGGTTGGGGGCGCTGCTCGGTTACGCGACCGGCCGCGTCCAGGTCCCCGTCTCGATACTGGTCCCCATCTACTTCGTTAAGTACGGAGTGGACGCCATGGCCGCCCCGGCCTTCGCGACGATGTACTTCGCCACCTTCATCGGCTTCATGGCCTCGCCCGTCCATCCCTGCGTTGTGGTGTCCCTGGAGTACTTCGGCGTCAGCCACCGCGATTACATGAGGGCGCTCCTTCCGCCGACCGCGATATCGCTCGCCGCGGCATTCATCTTCGCCCTCTGCTTCCTTTGAAGCAAGGGCTCGGTGAGGATCCCCCCGCAGCACCCAGGCAACGTTAATATGCCATCCGGCCATGGGCGTTCATGAAGATGGCCCCCGAATGCATCCCATGCCTCCTGCAGAGGGTGCTCTACGAGACGGGGCTCGTCGACCGCTCGATGGAGATGGAGGTAATGAGGGCCAGCGTCGAGGTCCTCTCGCGCCGCCTCGCGGGGTCGCCCGTTTCGGTCGATGTCGCCACCGAGGTCCACCTGAGGGCCTACGGCATCCTCGGGACAGACGACCCCTACCGCGAACAGAAGCGGCGCGCCAACGAGGTCGCCCGGCGGCTGATGCCCGTGGCCAGGGAGCTCGTCGGCTCCGCGGAGGACCCTCTGGAGGCCGCGGCGACCGTCGCCGTGACCGGGAACGTCCTCGACTTCGGGATCAAGGGGGGGCTCAACGATCCTGACCTGTTCGAACGCATGTTCCTCTCGATGTTCAGGGAGGGGCTGGGCGCCAGCGACCTCCCCCGGATGCGCTCGCTCCTGGTGGAGGGCGCGCGGGTCCCCTACCTCGTGGACAACTGCGGCGAGATCATCCTCGACGCCATCCTGGTGGAGCATCTGGTGGGGCTCGGGTGCGTTGTGGACGTGGTCGTCAAGGGGGCACCGATCCTCTCCGACGCCACGATGTCCGACGCGGTCGAGGCCGGGCTGGACAGGATCGCCTCCCGGGTCCTGACGACCGGGAGCGCATATGTCGGGCTCGACTGGAACGCCCTGCCTCCCGACACGAAGGCTTCCCTGTCCGGTGCGGACCTCATCGTCTCCAAGGGCATGGGGAACTTCGAGGCGCTCACGGAGCTCGAGCTCCCGCCCGTCGCCTACCTCATGCGGACGAAATGCCTTCCCGTGGCGACCGCGGCCGGTGCTCCTCTCGGGGTCAACGCCGCGATCCTCCGGTCCTCCCGCTGAGGCGGACGATCCGTGGGACCGGCCTCGAGGGCGGGGCCCGATGTCCAGGAAAAGGCGTCAAATGGCCCCGTGGAGGCCGAAAATAACCGTTCCGGCTCTTGATTGATTTTTCAAGTCTTAGCAATCCTCCGCGTGGAGGCAATTCAATCTTTAATTTAGAATAATTAATGTTTTACATTTATTTATTTTATATATTATTATAATTTTAGCAGATGTAATTCTGGAGTAAGGTTTAAGTATCTATTCTGCGTATAAGTGAGTGCACTAGACAGTGCATGCGCCAACAGGCGCACGGAGTGGGTCAGTGAGGTAGTTGAGTGCATCCCATCCCATCTGGCAACGCTTTTTTCTGGCCCGCTCCACCCTGCTCGCTTAATCGTTAGGATTCCTTTTCTCCAGTCGAAGCGGTTTCCCCGGGCCGATCGTCGGCTTGGACATCCGGCGGATGACCTGACCTTTGGTATGGTCGCGAGCCGGCATTTCACGCATGGTTACGTCGCATCGAGGGCGAGCTCCTCGGTCCCCCGGGTGGCGGAAAGATCGCGAAACACCGATCGTCCGCCTCCGGCCGACACGGGGTGTACGATACACGGCCACGTTACGGTTTAAATAGTAGTATTGTCTTGTTTACAGTGGTGATGAGATGAGAGCCATCACGATAGCCATGATGTTGGCCTTCGCATGCCTTCTGGTCGCGCTCCCGCTCGCCTCAGGAGCCCTGATCGAGGTGGACGACGACGGGGGCAAGGACTATGATTCGATAGACGAAGCGGTCACGAACGCGAACTCGGGTGACCGCATCTTCGTCTATGACGGGAAATATTACGAGAACATCGAGATCACCAAGAGGCTGAGCATCGAGGGCCAGAGTCGGTTCGGGGTCGTCGTTGACGGCAACTTCACCGACAGCGTCCTCAAGTTCGCCGCAGGATCGGACGGGAGCTATCTCAGCAACATGACTCTGATGAACTCCTCCTCCGACAGCTACTGTTCAAATGTGGGCGTCCTATCGGTCTCGGACGTCGTTCTGGATAATCTCTGGCTCAACAACAGCGCGCTTGACGGGATATTGGTGAGCGAGGCGTCCGATGTGCTCATCCTCGATTGCAACGTCTCGCACAGCAGGGGCGACGGCGTTTCCATCCAGGATGGAAGCAAGAACATCAGCATAATCAGGACGTCGATTTTCAACAATACCGCGTACGGAGTCTACAATTACCAGACCTACAATCTCTACATCAACTCCTCCGTCTTCGACAACAACAGCGCTACGCAACTCTATACGAGCCAGGGCAAGGTATGGCTACGGAACTGCTCATTCTGGCATGAGGACGACAGTAACGTCACGGCGATCTACGTCTACGAAGGCAAGGTCTTCGGCATCAACCTCACGTACCGGAACCTGTTGCTCTCCACGAACACCGACGGCTACATCTATCTCCAGAACTACCTGCACGTCCTCGTGGAGAGGGCCAGCGCACCGGTTGAGGGCGTTGACATCGAGGTCACGGGGAGGAGCGAGACGATCTACGCGACGGAGGGCTATTCCGGCAGCGACCCGAAGACCGATCCCGAAGGCTCCGTTCAGTGGATCGTGGCGACATACGCCTGGCTCGACATGAACGGCGAGATCCGGTACAACGGGACATGGACGAACGCATCCTTCCGCTCCTGGGATGAGCATCGGGAGGTCAGCATGAACGAATCCCACGTCGAGACCTTCGAGTACATCGGGTCCGACGTCCTCTACGTCGATGCGTCGAATGCCGGGGACCCGTCGATGGACGGCTCGGAAGCGCACCCCTACGACACCATCTCTCGGGCGATGGCCAACGCCACTGACTGGGCGGAGATAAACGTCGCCGATGGCACATACGACGAGCATTTCGATATAAACATCACCGTGGAGATCATAGGCGAGAGCCTTTCCACCGTGGTCGGCAACCCCACCGTCATCGAGGTCACGGCGGACGACGTCTTCCTCACCGATATCGGGTTCGAGTCCGACGGTGACGGGCTGCGCATTACCGGGGCAAGGGCGAGGCTCGACGGCATCGACGTGACAGCCACGGGGGTGGGCGTGAACGCGGACGGCGCAGAGGACCTGGAGGTCACCGACTGCATCATCGAGGGGGACGTCCCCCTCCGGCTGCGCAACATCGACGGTATGACGGTGACGGGAGCGACCTTCAGGGCCGGAACGACAGCCCTCGACATGGACAACGTCTCCCATGCGTCCATCGATGGTTCCGCAATGGAGGACTACACGGACGTCGGCATCCTGGCGGTCGACTCCGCGTTCGACATGGACGAGGTCACGATGGCCCCCGGGACCGCAGTCGCCGGCAGCGCATCCATCCAGATGGTCGGGTCAAGCGCTTCGGGCACCAACGTGACGATCGATCCGGGAGCCGACCTGGACGCAGAGCTCGAGGACTCGACGCTTACCCTCCTGAACCCGACATTCGACGGCTCGGCCGTGTCCGTCGACGCCGGTTCGATCCTCAGCGAGAGATACTTCATCCACGTTTACGTCAACCGGACATCGGGCGAGGCGGTCGAGGGCGCCGACCTGAAGGTCACCGTCGATGGCAGTCCCGTCCACCGGACAGGTCACTACGGTGGGTCGGATCCGCAGACCGATGCGGATGGTTACGTGAGGTGGATTGCCGTCGAGAGCTTCATCTACGACGGGTCGTCGACCCCGACAGAGAGGAACGTCACCGTCAACGCCTATTTCGCCCAGAACCCCGAGGCGGAGTGGGAGGAGGTCAGAACGCTGGCGGACCTGAACGCGAGCAGGGAGGAGGCCTTCACCTACATACCTCCTCCGATCAACTACCGGCCATGGACGAACATCCAGGTCGACACCGACGAGTACAGCGAGGACGTCGTGATAACGTTCACGCTGGGGGACCGGGAGGGCGATGATTGTGACGTGACCGTGATGTACACGCCCGACGGGACGACCTATTACAACGCGACCCTCACGACCGGCGGGCACATCCTCAACGACCTCTCCTCCTCGAAGGATGGGAAGGATCATCAGCTCTCCTGGGACTCCTACGCCGACCTGCCGGACGTCGACCTGGACCGCGTCCGCCTGCGGCTCATCGCGAACGACACCGAAAAGGAGCAGGTCAACACCAGCGGCATCATGCTGCTCGACAACGACCTCGATCCGCCGACGGTGGAGGTCGATCCGCTCTCCGGAGAACTGAATGGCCAGATATTCATCTTCTTCAACCTGACCGACGCGGAGGAGAACAGGTGCCACATCTATGCCGAGTACGACTACAACGGTTCCACTTCCAAGGCAACGCTTGGTACGGGCGGGAACACGTCGACCAGCATGATAAGCTCATCGACCGGGTGGGCGTACATGCTCCACTGGCGGTCCACCGACGACATACCTGGCGTCGACGACGAGATCACGTTCCGCATCATCGCGAGCGACGGGGCAGGGGACGACGACAACGGCACCGCGGACGAGATGACCCTCGACATCGACAACAACGAGGTCCCCGACGTAAAGGTCCAGGCATCCTCGGAGGAGAAGACCGGCATCGTGATCCTCAAGTTCGACCTGCTCGACGAGGAATCCGACAAGTGCACCGTGGCGATATCCTTCAAGCGGTCCGGCGATGACGATTTCACCGAAGCATCGGTCAACCTCAGCTCGATCACGCCGATAAGTTCCTCGCCGACCGGCGTGAGGCACGAGGTCGCCTGGGACACCATCGCCGACATCGGCACGACCGAGGACACGGCCATCGTGATCAAGGTCGCGGTCTCCGACGCCGACCCGGGCCTCATCGACAGCAGCAAGAGCTTCCACGTCGACAACGACGAGGACCCGCCGACCATCGAGAGCGTCACCCTCCCGGACGGCGATATATACGGCGACGTGGACGTGGTCTTCGTCATCGCCGACGAGCAGTCGGCCTACTGCTCGCTCTACATCAAGTACCGGATCGGCGAACAGAGCGTCAAGAGCGTCGAGTTCGATTCCCCCTGGGGCAGCGGGAACCCGCTGACGGGCCTGGAGACCTCCCCCGAGGGCGAGGAGTACAATTTCACGTGGCACACCGTGGACAACCTGGGGAAGGTGAAGGTCGAGGACATCGTGCTGATCCTCGAGCCGTACGACGGCCCGCAGGTGCCGGACCAGGGGGAGGTCTTCGAGACGGACCCGTTCGTCATCAGGAACGATTATTACCTGCCGCACATCGTCTCTCTCGATGTAACCGGGTATCGCGAGGACATCGCCATCGACTACACCCTGGCCGACCTCGAGGAGGACGAGGCAGAGCTGAAGGTCCAGTACTCTATCGACGCGGGCGAGAACTGGGAGGCGGCCACGATGGGCGAGGGAGGGGACGGGAAGGAGGACCTCGCCACAAGCGAAGAGGGCATCGCGCATGTCTTCATATGGGACTCCTACGCCGACCTCCCCGATGTCAACTACGACGACATTTTGCTGCGCCTCCAGCCGTTCAACTCCGGCGAGACCGGCCCATGGAACGTCACGGAACCATTCGACCTGCGGAACGTGCTCAACGAGCTCCCCGAGATGGAAGCCTTCGCGGCGGAGCAGGACCACGGGAACATCACCCTGTCGTGCAGCGTCAGGGACGCCGACGACACGACCGTCGATATCTCCCTGCAGTACAAGCTGTCCATCTCCTTCCAGGCGGCCACCGCGAAGGGCGACCTGGGCAACGTCACCGTGTCCAACTCGTGGAAGACGGTCACCCTCACCTGGGACTCGATCGCTGACCTCGGATACAATGACCACACGGTGACGTTGCGGCTCAAGGTGAACGACGGGACCTCGGAGGTCATGAACGAGGCGACTATCCTGCTCAAGAACGGCCAGATCCCGCTCGTCGCCATCGAGGACGTGCGCACCGGCGCCGGCCAGGGCGTCCCGGAGGGCATCGCGATCGCGGACATCGTCCTCAAGGACTTCCAGAGCGACGACTGCGACCTCGACGTCGAGTACTCGGAAGACATGGGCTCCCTATGGACGACCGCGACCATCGACGAGGAGGAGGGCGAACCGACGAGCGGCCTCTTCTCTTCGTCGAGCGGGACGGACCACAGCATAGCCTGGGACAGCCTGGAGGACCTGGGCTCCGGCGTGTTCGTCGATGTCCTCCTCCGCATCAGGGCCGACGATGGCGACTACGTCGGTCCATGGGCCACAACGGACCCATTCAGCGTGGACAACGGGGAACAGGTCAACCAGGAGCCCGAAGGCATCGTTATCCCAATCGGCCAGGTCAACAAGAGCGAGCCGATGACGATAAGGGTTCGCGTGGAAGACGACAGCGACGACATCGAGGTAAGGCTCTTCTTCCGGAAGAAGGGCGACGCGTCCTATTCCGAGGAGGAGATGGAAACCGAGGACGGCATAAACTTCACGTACACGATACAGGCCGAGGACATCGGCAGCGCGAAGGAGATCGAGTACTACGTCGAGATCGACGATGGGGAGTTCACCTTCAACATCGGCACCGAGGGCACCCCGCGCATCGCGACTGTCGATCAGGGTCCCGGAACCTCCTCGGGAGGGGGCGATGAGGCCGATATGATGCCCCTCATCCTCATCATCGTCGTCGCTGGCGCGGGAGGCGGAGCCGCGTTCTTCGTAATGAAGAAGAAGGGGAAGAAGGGCGCCACGGAGGGCGCGCAGGCCGCCCCCGGTCAGCATCCCCCGGGCGCGCATCCCCCTCAGCATCCCGGAGCGCAAGGTGCCAATTACCCTGGAGCCTACGGCGGAGCCCAGGCCGGCGCGGTCACATCGGTCTGTCCGGTCTGCGGAGCGCCCGTGCTCGTCCCGCCGCAACGCCCCGTGAACGTGACCTGCAGCCGGTGCAGGAACACCTTCCACGTGCAGTGATGGCGATGGAGTGCGTCAAGTGCGGCATGCCGTCGGGCGAGGCCATCCTATGCAGGGAATGCTTCATCACCGATAGGGAGTTCGTCGTCGCTCCGGAGCAGGTGGCGGTCATGAGGTGCTCCACCTGCGGTCGCTTCTCCGACAGGGGAGCGCGGTGGTACGACGGTCCGGACGAGGCCGTCTGGTCCGTCCTCAGGATGGACGTATCCACCCCCGCGGAGCTCGAGGACGTCAAGGTCTCCGTCGAGACATCCATTCTCGAGTCCGGGAGTCGCGCCCTGGTGAGGGTGACGGGGACCTACGCCGACGGGCGCATCGATGCCGAGCGTCAGGTGACCGTCAAGGTGCGCGCCCATTCTTGCCAGGAATGCTCCCGGCGAGCGGGGACATATTACGAGGCCATCATCCAGGTCAGGGGCGACCGGGACGTCCCTCCCTCTGAGATCGAGGACGCGCTCGTCGAGGTGCTCGGCCTCATGGACGAGATGTCGGTGAACCGCGTGGAGGCGGTCCGCGGCGGGTTCGACGTCTACATGATCGACAAGGAGGCCGCGTCCACCGCGACCAGGGAGCTGGCCGCGCGCCACGGCACCAGGGTGAAGGAGAGCCAACGCCACGGGGGATTCAAGGACGGCCGCGAGCTCTTCAGGACCACCTTCATGGTGCGGCTGACCCCATATCATCAGGGGAGCGTCGTCGAGTTCGACGGGCGGACGTACCAGGTCCTCTCGTTCGTGCCGAACGCCAGGCTCGTCGACCTGCAGGACGGGCGTCAACGCTCCGTGCCCGCGAAGGCGATGGAGGACGCGAGGCTCATCGCGAAAAAGGACGCGGTCCGGGAGACGGTCGTCGTCTCCGTCGATAGCGCCGGCGTAGTCGTACTGGATCCCGAGAGCCAGAGGGCGGTGACCGTGCTGACCCCGTTCGATGTGCAGCCTGGATCGACGGTCGGGGTTGTCCGCCACGACGACCGCATCATCATCCTCCCGCCAGAGAGGGAGCCCGGGGAGAACGGGGCCGAGCCGCTCGACCGGCAATGACAACCCATTTATACGACCACCTTTTTATCCGCACCTGCGCCACTGTGGCTTAGAGGCATAGCGACTCCTTGGTAAGGAGTAAGTCGTGGGTTCGATTCCCACCAGTGGCTTCCAGATGCCTATCGCTTCATTCGATTTCAATTGGTTACGCGATAGGCAAGAGCCATTGGGGTGTTTGACGATGCGCTCAATTCGCCATCAATGGATATAGTCCATTCAACAGATGACTCGCGCATCGTTGTCTCCCGCGATTAAGTTGACAAACGTTATTGAGGATGAATGTTCTGCGCAGTCTTATACGCGGGATCCCACCGGTGGCCTGGTTCTGGTCTGAGGGCCAAATTGTCCGGGATTAAGCCACGTGAGGGCATTGAACCCTCGATGACGGGATTAATGTCCCTGTACTATCTGGCTCCCGCCTCTCTTCTCAATCTTACCTTTTTTGACGAGTATAATCGGGAGGAAGGCGCGGTCAAGATCGTTCCTGAGGCGATCAACATCCTTTCTCTTCTCCGATACATCCTTTCCCACAGCAATCAAAGTGCCGGACGGATTGGTGCGCGAGATATGGACCTGTAAGCCAGATTCTGTAAGGGAGTAACGCTCCACCAGTCGAACGAAGAACCTCCTCGGACCACTTTTAGTGTAACGAATGTTCTGTGCCCTGAAGAACCGCTCGAGAGCTCTGGACGTCATCATGTGGTCATATGGGAGGAGCTTTTCCCACATCCCTCTGTATTCCAGGTAAAATACGATGAACAAAATCAGAAAGAATATCATCATACCCAGAATTATAAAGCCACCTGGCTCTATCCCTCCGCTCCCTTGGTCTGGATCGAAGATTCCGAAGTTGACCTCGATCATGAAGAGCAGGAGTAGTGTGAACACGGGGAGACCTCCGAGAAAGATGGGGTCCCTACGATACCATCGCCCGACGCGTCGTCTTCC
>JAKEGO010000068.1 GCA_022615805.1 Thermoplasmata archaeon | reverse complement strand
GCTTGCCGTGTTCCTCCTGGTCCCGCTGGCAAGCGCTCACACAGATCCACCCGGGTCTGGGAACTGGGTCGTCTCGGATGACACATACATCTCAAATAGGACCATCGACCTCAATGGGGACCTGAGGGTCAATGCAGGGGGCAATCTCACCCTCCGCAACGTGACCCTGAATATCAACTCCGGAGGTCAACCATCGGGGGTCATCGTCAATGAGGGAGGATACCTCGCGGCGACCGATCTCGATGGTGACCCGTCCACGACATCCGACAGGAGCGTCATCTCGGCCACCTCAGCGAGTTCGCGGACCTTCCTCCAGGCGAGGGAAGGATCCTCGATAGCGCTATCCGGGGTATCGTTCAAGCGCATGGGCCTGCGCTTCAAGGAAGTGACCGACCCGTTCCTGTACTTCGGCGTGCATATTGCGACATCCGACGCTGTCATCCGGGACGTGACCATCGAGGACACCTACTTCGGCTTGCTTCTCCAGGGTATCACCGGCGTCCACGTCGATGGGCTCGCCGTGACAGGCATGGAACGGCGAGCATTGTACATGAACAGTTCTACCGAGGTCATGATCTCGCGATTGACCGCGACGGGGGGACCGGAGGAGGAGGCGCTCGTATTCATCGACAACTCCTCGGCGATCAGGTTCATCGAACCCGTTCTCGCGACCTCCGACGACGGCGGGATCAAGATGGAGAACAGTCTCGGGCTGGAGGTGTGGAACGCCACTTTCGAAGGGGACTCGATCGAGATCTCGGCGATCAGGAGCTCCGTGTCCATCTTCAATCACGACCCCGCCGCCGGAAGGACCTGGGTCTCTCCGTCCAGCGTCATCGATGTTTACAGGACGCCCCGCTTCCGGGTCATCCGTCTCGAGGGCTTCGACAGGCCCCTGGAGGGCGCGGAGATTGAATGCATCGAGATGCAGCCCCAGTCGATCGCCACCGGCGTGAACGGTATGACCGACACCGCACGGGTCCGCATTGCGGGCTATGAGGGGACGGGGATCCGTGTGGCAACGGGGGCCATCGTGACCGTATCGTATGAGGAGTGGGCTTTCTCGACGCCCTACCAGGAGAACTGGGACGATGTCATCACATTCTACGAGGGGCAGGGGGTCCCGTACTTCGTTGATTCCGACGCGACCTCCGTCGAGGCCGTGACATCGACGGCGGTCCCCCTGACCGTCCTCGTCGAGGATATCGTCCACGCACCAGTGGAGAACGGGTCGGTGATGTTCATCATAACCGAGGGCGCTTCCTCCATGTCGTTCTCGCCGACCATCGGCGATGTCGAGTTGGAGGCGACGGTCACGAGGGGCGTGGCGACGGTCGAGCTCCACCTCGGCGCCGACACGATGACCGGGATCGTGGTCTGCTCCACACCGGACGACGAGGTACTGTTCATGGTCACGACCTTCGACATTCACGCAAGGCTCCGCCATGCGGTCGCCGGCCGGCCGGACCGTCCGCTAAGGATCGACGCCTCCGCATCGTCCGGCGATGGACTGACGTACTTCTTCGATTTCGGAGACGGTACGGTCTCCGGTTGGACGGAAGATCCCGTGGTCACCCATCCGTTCGGCATCGTGGGAGAATACACGGTGACGCTAAAGGTGCGCGACTCCAACGGCCTCGAAGACCTCACCACATCTACCGTTGTCGTGAAGGCGGCAGAACCCGGAGACGCTCTGGTCCTGATCTGGATGGGCGTGTGCATCGTCGTTCTGGGAGGAACGCTGCTCGCGTGGACCGCGGTCCACCAACGCAGGACGGGCCGCGCCAGGGCGGAAGTTCCCCAGGTCGAGTCCCAGCCCCCCGACAGGACGAGGATGGCGGTGAAGTGGTACGACAGAGGGACGAGCCTTGCAACAAGGGACGAGGACGAGGCGATGAAGTGCCTGGAGAAGGCGCTTCAGTTGAACCCGACGTTTGCCAGGGCCTACCATAATCTTGGCATCCTCCTCCTGTCCAGAGGAGACATCTCCGGAGCCCGCGAGATGTTCCTCAATTCCCTCGAGAACGACCCGGGGATGAAAGAGTCCGAGCGTGCTCTCAAGGCTCTCGGGCACAGGATCGATAGCAGGGTGGCAGAAGACGAGGGAAACAACGGCGTCTAGGCTCGCCGCCGAGCCTTACGATGACCTGGATGATTGGGACACCCGGATCATTTCTCGAACCTCGAGAGAAGTAGGTGGTAGCGGGGAGTGGATTTGAACCACTGATCTACGGGTTATGAGCCCGTCGGGATTTCCTGGCTACCCTACCCCGCTATTCGGCCGAGATCCTTATCCCGCCATCCTTGTAGTGGATCCAGATGTTGTCCTTCACGTGCTTGGCAAGGTTGCTGAGGGCCTGGTAGACCTCCTGTTCTGTAGCGCCCAGGTCCCTCGCAGCCGAAGGGGTGTTCCACTTGTAGGTCTCGAAGTCGTACCTCTTGATGTATTCGTAGACCCGGCGGTCGAGTTCGGCAAGGTCCTCGAAGCCCATGCGTCACCCAAATGCGTTCCCGCACAAATACTTATCGATGGCGCT
>JAKEGO010000067.1 GCA_022615805.1 Thermoplasmata archaeon | reverse complement strand
CGAGGCGGTTCTCGGCGATGCCCACCGTGAGGCCCTCGCACCCGCGGTTGTAGTGGAGCATGACGCCGGAGAGCTTCCACTCGCGGGCTATCCTGATCATCATGGCGCTCTTCAGGTGGCAGGAGTAGAAGTGCTGCCACTCCGGCTTGTTCAGCTCGTACTTCACGTACTCGTACAGCGCCTGGTCGCGGTCCGTGAACTCGACGTCCGGGATGGTCTTCGGGCCCCACGTCCCGTCGGACCTGTCCTCCCACTGCCCCAGGAGGCCGAAGGTGTAGAGCGAGCCGACGGAAACGCATCCGTACTCCTCCAGGTACCTGAAGATGTTAAGGAAGCTCCAGGGGGGCTGTGTGTCGGACATGACGCGGTACCGCTCCGTCGGAACGGCCGCGATGCCCCTCCTCACGCGGTCCCTGACCTCGGGAAGGAGGACGTTCTCGTAGAAGTCCGCCACCTGGGCGCCCGACTTCTGCAGCGTGCCGAAGACGTACAGCGAGTAGATGGACTTCTCGTCCAGCGGCGCGGGGATGTTCTTGTTGAGCTCGCATATCTCTGCCCATTTGGACGTCGAGACGAAGTGGTTGTGGATGGCCCTGTAGAGCAGTTCGTCGTCGTAGTCGCGGCCGGTGACCCTCTGAAGGAACTCTATCCCCTCCTTCAGTTGCTCCACGACGTACTTGATCTTCCTGTCGTTGATGTCCGTCGCCGGGCCCACGGCGTTGTCCACCGTGTAGGTCGGGATGCCGCCCTCGAGCTCGGAGACCACCTGGTACCACTTGGCGTGGGAGCAGCAGATGTGGTCCTGCCATATGAAGTCCGGCTTCGGGAAGCCCAGCGGCTCCACGCCCTCCATGAACCTCGGCGCGAAGTCCCCCTTGGCATCGTAGCCGAAGGCGAAGGTGTCCGTGATTATCGATCCCCAGTAGTTCCTCATGTAGGAGCAGAGGTCGCGCGGGTATCCCTTGACCTCCGTGGCCTCGAGGCACTTGAGCGACAGCTCCTTGTCGAACGCCAGCGTCGCGCCGTATGGCTCGCTCGTTATCGGGTAGACGTCGTCGCCGAGGCCCGCGGGGACGGCATCGAAGGTCCATGCGCCCCCTGCCCACCGGATACCCCCCTTGTCGTGCGCTTCGACGTAGTCCTGGTAGTACTTCATCCTGAGGTCCTTCGCGGCGTTCCAGCACTTCAACTTCTCGGTCGGGAAGAGTGCTTCCATTTCATCACCCCTCAGAAGAGGTCCTCCTCGCCTATCATCTCGAGGAAGGCTTCGACCCTTATCCTGAACTGCCCTATGGGCACCGTCACGTCGAACTCGAGGAACAGCGTCGGTACCCCGGCCCCCTCCAGGGCCTTCTTCACGGCGACGAAGTCGAGCTCGTGCGGGTCGCAGAACTTCTGCTGCATTATGATGGCGCCCCTGACGTTCCATTCCTTCGCGAGCTTGAGGATGTGCGGTATCCTCCTGCGCTCCTCCCAGTCCTTCGTCGGGCACGGCGGCCGGTCGATGTAGCGTTTTGCGATGGACATGAGCCGGTCCTCGAGGGGCTCCACCAGGTTCCAGAAGTAGCGGCTCCCGGTGCAGTGCTCGTCGACCACGAAGAGGCCGCCGCTCCTCTCCACCATGTTGAGGAACTTGATGTCGTCATCCTCGGACCCGACGATCATGAGGCGGGTCCCGCGGGGCTTGTCCTCCCGCGTCGGCAGCCACTCGAGCAACTCCTCGAGGGCGGCGTTGTGCTCGGCCTTGTCCGTCATCTCCATGGCCATGCTCACCTCCATGGCCTCCTCGCCGGAGATCGGCGGCTCGGGTCCCTTGCGGAGGTCATAGAGCCTGTGCATCAGTTCGCGGTTGCGGTTGTAGACGGCGATTGCTCTGTCGAGGGCCCTGTCCGTGACCTTCCGCCCGGTCCACACCTCGACCTCCCTCACGAACTCCTCGAGCTCACCCCGAAGGAACTCCGGGGCGTCCTTGCTCTGGACCTTGTGGGGCATGATGAAGAACTTCGTGTACTCCAGCCCGGGAACGTGCTTCTGCCAGCTCCAGAAGGTCTGCCGGATGTGGAGGCACGACTGGGCGATCATCAGGCCGTCGAGGTAGTCGTACCGGCCCTTGAGCCCCTGCGCCAGGCAGTCCCGGCAGAACGGGCAGAACATCCCGAAGATGTGCGGTTCCGTCACGTCCTGCGGTTCGTGGCTCCCGAGGATCCTGACGGGGAGCACGCCGGCCGCGTACAGCACTTCCTCCGGCACGTATGTGCAGAAGTAGCCCATCACCTTCCCGCCCGTCCTCTCCTTCCATTCCCGCGCGTAGTCGTGCCGGTTCCTCTCCCATTCCCTGAACTTCTCTATCATGCCACTCCTCCTTCGTTCGATGGTCTCCATCCGTGAACGCGATGCCGCGCCATCCTTCCCTGAGGGGGGTCGAGCGCCGGACCGATCACCTCGACGACCCCCCTGCCCCGCGGTGCTCGAGGGTGATGAAGTCCGACCGCTCGAATCCGAGGGATTTGAAGAAGGACAGGAGGTCGCCGGAGTCCCACCTCACCGTGGTGTAGACTCCGTCGACGTCCATCCTCCTGAAGTAGGCCATCAGGCGGCGGCCAAGGGCCTTGCCGACCCCCGAGCCCATGTGCTTCGGGTGGATGCCGACGATCTCGATCCACCCGCTCCTCCGCAGGCCGAAGCCCCAGTTCTTGACGTCTCCGACCACGAAGCCCACGGGGGCGCGTTCCCTGGCCGCGACGAGGCAGGCCTGCGGGTCGTTCTCGATGTGCCGCTCCATCGCCTTCCGCCACCTGGCGGTCACCCTCCTCTGGAGGATGGCCTCCTGTATGCCAGCGACCGCGTCGATGTCCCCCTTCGTCATCATCCTGATGCTGATGTCCGACATCTCGTATCCCTCGCTCCGTCCCGCTGCCGCGCCCATCGCATGCGGCCCTTTCCCTGGACCCCGCCGCCCACGCTCTCCGATCGCACGCGACCGCCCCGCCCTCGTTCACTCTATCCTGATGATCTTGACGTGCTTGCCGACCCAGTCGGGCGGGAGGTAGACCCGTCCCGAATTGCCGGAGGCCTTGACCACCTTCTCGAGCATCTCCTCCCCGAAGACCTCGAACTTCACGCGGTCCGTGTCGCCGTTCGTCCGGTCCCGCCCCTGGAAGCGGTCGATGATGGCTTCTGGCATGATCCCTCTCGTGACTACATTGTAGTCACAATACGGATATAATGTGATGATTTATAAGGTTAACGTTCCCCGAGCGGAGAGGCGGGGACACGGACACCGCGTCGGTACTCGACCGCGGCCGCGGGCCATTGCCCCCCTGCGGATGGCCGCCGGCGCCTTCTCCCAGTAATTATATATACCGCAAGTCGGAATGGGCGGACGGTATCACATGGCGCCGCCGAAGAAGGGAAAGAAGGGGGAGGGATTCCACTCCGCCGCGGGCCTCATCCGCTACTTCGACGCGGAGGACGCCAAGGCCCTAAAGATCGATCCCAGGGCAGTCATCGCCTTCAGCATAGCCACCGTCGTCATCGTGGAGTTCGTGAGGGTCTATTACCCGCTCTGAGGCGCTCCCGTTCCCGTTTCACAACCCCTTTCGTAGCGAGTCCAACGATGGCCTGGGAATTGCATCGATGGTCACATCTCGCATTTGGGAACACGGCTTACCCGGTTGGTCGAGGAGCGGGCGACCAGGGCAGGCTCCCTCGGCCTCAGCACGGGAGTGCCCGAGGGGTCCGTTTTTATCGCCCTTTTTCCAACGCAATTCGATGTTCGAAAAGGGTCGAGGGGGGGGACAACGGGTCATGTCGTCGAGCGTTGACGTCACCAGGGAACCTGTTTCTTACCCATCTTGTAGCCAAGTAGGTTCATTCCCCGGTGCAGGATGGGGGTGAGGACGACGATGGCCACGAGGGCCGCGATGGCCGGGCCCGCGATGTACGTCCCGATCGTGAACCCGGGAATGACGGCGAGCCCGACGATGAACGTGCCGACGACGAAGTCGTACTGGTCGAGGCCGGGCGCTTTCGCCCCGCGCTCGATGCCAAGGCGGCGCTTTACGAAGGAGCCGAGCATGTCGCCGAACAGGGAGCCGAAGGCGAGGAGGAACGGGATCGCGATCGCCCCCATCCCCGAACCGTAGGTCGGGGTGCCGACGGCGACGGCGGCGAGCATCAGCAGGAGGCCGATGAACCCTCCGGACAGCGTCCCGCCCACCAGGCCGGCCCAGGTCTTGCCGGCCCCGAGGAGGCGCCTGCCGCCGAGGGTCGCCCCGAGGTCGACCGGCGTCCCGCATCCCGTGAGGACGGCCGCCGAATTGGCCAGGAATGCCGGCAGGAACAGGTACAGGCCGACGACGGCCTCGTTAACATAGTCCATCGCCCACGAATCGGCGACGGCGTTATAACAGTTGCTGAGGGCGGAGGGGTCGAGCGAGGCGACGCTGGAAGCGAGAACCGGTGGAGGTTCGGCGCCCTGCGTCATCCCCACGGCTTCAGAGGTTCAGCGTTATGAACAATGCCGTCATGAGGCCGATCGCGACCGTGCAGAACACGACGAAAAGCGTGTTCGCCCTCATGACACGCGCCTCGAGGGACCTGTCCTCGCCGATGAGGACGACGGCGTTGGTTATCTTCGCCGGCGTGATGGCGCTGGCGATGCCGCCGCCCGCCGCGTGGGCCGCGTAGGCGGTCATGAAATCGGTGTCCGTCTGCGCGGTCGCGCTCCTCTGGACCCCCAGGAACATGACGTTGCTCGCCGTCTCAGAGCCGCCCACGAAGGATCCGAAGACACCGAGCGAGCCCGCGACGTACATGAAGCTCCCGCCGAAGGCCACCGCGAGGCTCGTGCCGAGGATCAGGTTCATGTTGAACTCGACGTAGTCGGGGCTGTTCACGAGCGCTCCGCCGATGATCTCCTTCCCGGAGAAGAACATGATGTACGCGATGGCGAAGTACATGCTGAACGCGGCGAATGGCTTCCATCCACGCTGGAGCCATACCGTGACCGCGCTGTTCAATTGCTTCCGCGTCGGACGGAGGACCGGGATGGACGCCAACGTCGCCACCAGGATCCATGTGTAGATCTGTGACAGCACGTTGAGATCGATCTCCTGGTCCGCGAAGACCGTCACGACCTCGGCGGTCCCGAGCATCTCCTCGAGGGCCGTCTGCACCTGCGCGACGCTCGTCACCGCCGCCAGCGCCGTCAGGAGGATCCAGGGGAAGAACGCCACGAGAGCGGCCCTCCGGCCGATGCCCTTGCCGCTCCGCCTCGGCCTCCCGTACTTGAAACGGTGATAGAGGTAGAGGACCACCATCGCCACCAGGCCGGCGAAGATCCCCGCCACCCTGAGTGGGATGTAGAGCGACAGGCTACCGACCTCAAGCGGATGGAGGGCGCTCCACGTGGCGGCCAGACAGGCGACGGCGATGGCCAGCCCGGCCAGGATGGCTGGGACGAGGCCCTTCCTGACGGAGCGCATGCCGCCGATGAAATAGAGCATGGCGAAGGAGATCGCGACCGAGAGGACCGGGAGGAAAAGGGAGATCTTCCAAGCGAGCTCCTCCGCGCTGATGCCTCCGACCTCCGCGGGCAGCGTCACGGGGATGGAGAGGAGGGCGAAGGACGTCGAAGCGTTGTAGCCGAGGACGGATATCATCACCGCGGCGAACGGATTGAACCCCATGGCCATCAGGAGTGGGGGGAACATGGCGGGCGTGGTGACCCCGAGGGACGTGAGGAACGTCCCGAAGCCGATGCCGATGAAGAGGGCCTGCTCCTCCTTGGAGTGCACCACGCGCTTCATGACGTCGGAGATCACTTCGAGCGCGCCGACCTCCTTCATGATGAAGATCATAAGCATGGTCAGCAGGACGGCGATGCTGATGCCGAAGGCCTTTATGATGCCGACGGCGGTCGAACCGAGAACCACCTCCCCCGAGGTGTGGAAGTAGCCGATGGCGAGGAGGGCGGCGATGAGCCACCCGAGGAACGACATCTCGAGGCCGTCCCTCTTCAGGAAGGCGATGCCGACGAAGATGGCGACGAGCGGCAGGAGCGCGAGGCCGAACTTGACGCCGTCCACGTGGGTCTCCCAGCTGTGGTAGGCGCTGACCTCCACCGACGCGGTCGCGGGCGTCCCGATGCCGTCGTTAACAGTGAGATCGATCTCCCGGACGGTGGATGTCCTGCCGCGAGGCTTCCATCCGGTGGCATCGATGAGAAGCGGGATGGAGAGGGAGCCGTTGGGGTACGGGCCGATCGTCGCCGAGTTCGCCTCATCCGTGGGACCGAGGAGTATCCTGACCGCTCCGCGGTCGGCGAATGCGGACCCGAACGTCCCCGTGACCGTGAGGTCGAAGGACGGCGATGAGACGTTCTGGACGGTCAGGACCGTGGAGGCGGTGCTGCCGAGCTCCACGCGAAGTGGGGATGGTCCCGCCGATGCCATGATGCCGGTCGCGTGCGGTAGGGCGAGTGACAGAACGAGGATGGCAAGGACGAGAGGTCTCATCGCCCCAGGATGGGGCGCACGTAAAAAAGGGTTTGCAGTGGAAAGGCGACCGCCGGACCATGCACATGAGGCCGCGCCTCCGGGACGCGATTGCCCTGGCCAGGCAAAGGGAGATAAACTCATGCCATAATCGTCCGAGGATGGGCGCGAGACGTTCCGACATGAGGGCGATCGCCA
Source organism: Thermoplasmata archaeon (assembly GCA_022615805.1). Lineage (GTDB taxonomy): Archaea > Thermoplasmatota > JAKEGO01 > JAKEGO01 > JAKEGO01 > JAKEGO01. The sequence goes on along the minus strand of JAKEGO010000067.1, from coordinate 24,494 downwards.
AGCACGGTGCCGTCAACGCCACCTCGGAGGTGACCAAGGCTGTCCTGATGGCCTTGACGCTCCTCATCCTCGCGAGAAGCGTTTCCAAGGACGATTTCGGGGTCTTCGCGCTGGCCCAGACGCTTGCCCTATTCCTCGTCCCCGTGGGGAGCTTCGGGATGAACCGGGCCGCGGTCAGGCAGATAGCCTATTACAAGGCCCTCGGCGACCGGGAGCGGATCAACGGCGTAGTCCGCTCCGCCATCCACATTTGGGTATTCTCCTCGATGGCCATATCGATCGTATTCTTCCTCATCGCCGCTCCGCTCGCCACGCGCTTCTTCAGCGACAGCGATCTGGTCCCGACGCTCCAGCTGTTCAGCGTGTATATCGCCGCGTCGGTGGTCTCCCGGGAGGTCGGCGCGACCTTCAGAGGATTCAGGAACGTCAGGCCGAAGGTCTACTTCGAGGACATCGTCCCGAGGGTGATGGTCATCGGGGGCTTCCTCTACCTGTCCTCCATCGGAGCTCCCCTGCTCACATACACCGTCGTCTATGTGAGTTGTTTTGTGACGGCTGCCGTGCTTTCGATGATCTACCTCTTCATGAACCACTCGTTCTACGAGCCGTGGGTCCCCCTGCACTATACGATGCTCGCCATCGGCCTGCCCTTGATGGTCCAGGAGGTGCTGTTCCTCTCCAACTCGATGCTCTCGGTAATAATCCTCGCCGGTTATTCCGATTCTGCCACGGTCGGCTCGTATGCCGCGGCCCAGAAGCTCGCGGTGAAGATCCCCTTCATATTCACCGGGATGCTGTTCACCTTCCTCCCGGTCCTCTCGGCATACAAGGCGCGGGAGAACGTGAAGGGCATGAAGACCGTTTACGCGAGGTTCACCAGATGGGTCATAATCATCACGATGCCGGCAGTCCTCCTTGGCCTCCTCTTTCCCGTGGAGTTGATGGACCTCCTGTACGGTCCGGACTACAGGAGCTCATGGGCGCTGCTGATGATGCTCGTCATCGCGCACGCGTGGCAGCCGTTCCTTGGTCCAGCGGGGCCTACCATGATCGCCCTCGGACAGGTCCGCATGCTTATGGCCTTCGCCATCACCACGGCATTGATCACCGTGGTCGTGAGCGTCACCCTAATACCGGTCTACGGCGCGATGGGCGCAGCCATCGCCACCAACACCGCTCAGTGCGGATACGGCCTGATCTCCCTTGCCTACGTCTACCACACCACTGGGATACATCCCTTCAACCGGGACTACGTCCGCCTGATCGTCTATCCCCCCGCCATTTGTCTTCTAGAATACCTCGCGATCACGAGCCTTCTGGGAAGGACGATGCTCGCACTGCTGGTCGCGATCCCGGTCGTGATCGGGACGGTCCTCTCCTTGTGCCTTGCGCTCGGCATCATCACCCGGTCGGAGAGGGAGATCGTCTTCGCCAAGTTGAAGCGCATGATGGGACGCACCACGGGTGGCGTGGAAACGGGAACGCGCGTTGGGCGTGGCCGGAAGCGGTGATGACGATCTCGGGTTCATGATAAGCATTTTATACGCATCTCTCAATGGATGGGCCGGTGAAGTTATGTCGGTGACGGTCGCCGAGGTCCGGGAACTGCGCGTCAACAGGTACATGATGATAGACAACGAACCCTGCAAGATCGTTTCCTTATCAACGTCCAAACCCGGGAAGCATGGCGAAGCCAAGGCCCGCATCGAGGCGATCGGCATCTTCGACAACCAGAAGCGGAGCGTCGTCCACCCGGTCAAGCACAAGGTGCAGGTGCCCATGATCTCCAAAAGGACGGCGCAGGTCCTCTCGTTCTCCGAGACGCTCGCCCAGCTGATGGACCTGGAGAACTACGAGACCTTCGAGCTCCCCATACCCGAGGACTTCAAGGACAAGCTCACCCCCGGCGAGAACATCCAGTACATCGACGCCGTCGGGAGGCGGATGATAACGAGGGCGTGACATGGTACGCTTCGCCGACGCCGCATCGGCGTTCGACGACGCGAGGTTCGTCATTTTCAGTGTGCCCGTCGACGTGACGTGCTCGTTCAGGAGGGGCACGCGGCTTGCGCCCCTTGCGATAAGGCTCTCATCGTTCAACTTCGAGACGTGGCACCCAGAAGAGCTCGTCGATCTGACGGACATCGCCATCCACGACGCAGGCGACATCGGGCCGGACCCCGAAGACATCCGTCGCATCGTGTCGCGGGCGATCGCCACCGGAAAGACCCCCATCATGCTGGGGGGCGAGCACTCCATCACCGTCGGCGCATGCGCGGCGCACGACTGGGACGTCCTGTACGTGGACGCACATGCCGATTATCGCGACGACTACCTGGGGGACCGTGGGTCGCATGCCACGGTGGCGCGAAGGCTGATCGAGATGGGACACCGGATCGTCCACGTGGGAGCGAGGTCCTTCGCCAGGGAGGAATTCGAGGCCTTCCAACGCGACGTCGAGGTCGTTCCCCCTGGCGCGACGGTGAAAGAGGTCGTAGGACGGCTCGCCCCCGGCAAGATATACCTGACCATAGACATGGACAGCATCGACCCCTCCGACGCCCCGGGTGTCGGGAACCCTGAAGCCGGCGGCCTATCCGCGCGATACGTAATGGAATTGATTTCGGCCCTTGGCCCGAGGATCGGCGCGATGGACATCGTGGAAGTGTGCCCCCCGTTCGATCCCGACGGCCGGACCGCGGCTCTCGCCGCAAAGATGGTCGGCCGTGCGATCGCATGCATCGCCAGGTGAGCGCTCGTCGGCTGGCGTTTCACGATCGCTTCAGACCCCGCGTTCCTCGCCCCATATGACCTTGTGCAGCTGCGGGAGAACCCGGACATCGAGGCCGCTATCGAGGACCGCCTCCACGAGCCACTCGAGGTCGATGCCGCCGACGGGCTGGACGATGGCCGGCGACCGTACGGCGTTGGTCTGCAGGACCCTATCGACCTCCCTGAGGTCCTCTCCGTCCGCCACCACGAACTTCAGCTGGTCCACCGGGCGCAGCAGCGCGAGGTTCTCGCGGAGCATCCTCTCCGATTCGCCGGAGGAAGGTAGCTTCCAGTCCATCGATATCGAGACCCCATCGAGAAGGATGTCGGCGAGGGGGAAGGAGCCGTTGGTCTCCACGACGACGGCGCGGCCGGATCCAACGAGCCTCTGGACCAGCGGGAGGATGTGCTGCGCCATCGGCTCTCCGCCAGTGATGCACACCTCCCTTGGGCCGAGCCGCGTGACTGCGTCCACGACCTGGGCGACGGTCATGTCGCGCCCGCCTTCGTAGGCGAAGGCCGTGTCGCACCACCGGCAACGGAGGTTGCACCCGGTCAGCCGGACGAAGGTGGTCGGTACGCCCATCCTGACGCCCTCTCCCTGTATCGACCGGAAGATCTCAGCGACCCGGAGCATGGCTTAGAATCGACTTTCTCGTATTTATCGTGTGCCATCGGAGGAGGTCCTCGCGAACCTCGGTCCCGAACACCATCACGCGTGCATTCCTTATAAGATAGGTTGTAGCGAAATAGTGAGGGGGTACGAGCACCGGGGCCGGGGGTTTCACCTGCCAGCGACGGCATGAAACCTCCGGGCCAGTCGATGCCGAAGGCATCGACGTGTCCAATCAACGTTCAGCACCATCACCTGTGACCTGTCTACGAGTGACGTGAAGGTGATGGACGCCACCCACTTCGTGGGTGTCCAATCCCTCCGGAAAGGTGGGGAGTTATGTAATTGCCATGTCCATCCTCGGAACCTTGATATGTGAAAAGGATCCAAGGTTCCTGCGGATGGTGCGGGCGCCGGGACCGGGGGTTTCACCTGCCAGCGACGGCATGAAACCTCCGGGCCAGTCGATGCCGAAGGCATCGACGTATCCCATCGACGTTCAGCACCATCACCTGCGACCCATCTAGAATTGACGTGAAGGTGATGGTGCGGGCGCCGGGATTTGAACCCGAGTTTCTAGCTTGGCAAGCTAAAGTGATAACCAGGCTACACTACACCCGCACGGGGCGGAATCGATGAACGAGCGGTTGGTTCTTAAGAGTTGCGCTGGGAAAGATTAATGTCCCCGGTCCCCTTTGGCACTCCGGGTGTTCCGATGGCGGCGCGCTGGGACGAGATGACGATGGATGAGGTCGATGCCCTCGACAGGGAGCGGACACTGCTCATCCTGCCCGTCGGGTCGATCGAAGGCCACGGGCCGCACCTGCCCGTCGGCACTGACTGGCTGACTGCGGTCGAAGTAGCTGACGCGGTCGCGGACCGCGTCGATGGCGCCGTGGTCCTGCCCGGCGTCCCCTACGGCCTCTGCTCGTCGACGAGGGACTTCCCTGGCACCGTCACGATAACCTTCGAGTCACTGCATTCCCTGGTCGAGGACCTCATGCACAGCGTCCTCTCCGCCGGCTTCCGCCGACTCCTGGTCCTTTCGAGCCACGCCGGGCGCCAGCACATGTCGGCACTGAGGGTGGCCGCGGCGGAGATGGCCCGGATGCACGACGTCGCGATCCTCGTCGTCTCCGACTGGGAGGTGGCATACGAACTCCCTGACGTGCCACAGGGTGACGGGCACGGTGGGATGGTGGAGACGGCCCGCATGATGGCCTACCGCCCGACGCTCGTCCGCGACACACCGGGCAAGGCTGGGACCGCCTCGCTCCAGTACGTCATCGACCCGGAACCCGGCGGTCTCTGGCCCCATGCGTACGAGGGGGACCCGTCCGCCGCCACTCCGGCGTACGGTGCCGATTTCAACTCGAGGGTCGCGGACCGGCTCGTGGACATAGTGGACCGGTACATGGCAGCGGGGGTGAGGTGATGCCCAAGCAGAGGATGCGCTGCCCCAAGTGCCGCCACGAGTTCGTGGCAGAGACGCCCGACCGCGAGGGCAAGTTCATCATCACGTGCCCGGAATGCAACTTCAGGTCGACGGTGACGATACGCCCCCCGATGTCCATGCCGTCCGCGATCATCGACTCCGAGGCCGAGAGGCGGGCGAGGGAAAGGGGCGGGTCGCAACGCGAGGCGTCAACGCCGCCGTTCTCCGAGGTCACCGACGCGCCCTTCCAACGCTCAGGAGCCTCTGCGCCGCTGGCCCGGAGGGACAACGTCCAGCCGAGACCCGGCGACCTGGCTGGCGAGCGCGAGCCCGAACGCCGGCCGCCCGACGACGACCTGAATCCGCCACTTCCGGAGGGGGCACGGAAGGTCACGATGAAGCCCCTCACCCGCAAGGTGAAGCCGAAAGGGAGATGGGGTCGCCGACGCCGGGAGGCCCCGCCGGAGGTAGAGCCGAGGGGACGCGAGGGGGATGCGGTGAGGGCGATGGTCCCTCCCGTGCCATCGGTCGTGGTGACGACGGTCGATGCCGCGATCGAGAACGGGCAGCTGACCTTCCACGCGAGGTGGCGCGAAGGCCGGATGTCCGGGGTCCAACGTTCGCCCGAGATGGTCTCGTTCACGCCGGACCACGGGGAGGGTCTCACCATCGAGATCATCGACCCTCACGTGGCGGTGTTCAGGTTCATCGGCCAGCGGAACGAGATGCTGGCCTTCATGTACGAGAAGCTGACCGGGGCCGAGAAGACCCTGTTCCTCCAGTTCCCGGACGGGAGGATCCTGACGATGTGGGGACACGTCGAGAGCGGGCCCGGCGGCTACCGTTTCGACCTCCGGGCCAGGGACGATCTTGGCGGGGAGGTCGGAAGGTGCGACGGCAGGGGCAAGGGCTTCGAGGGGAGCGGACGCTTCGAAGGAGAGATCGGCGACGTTCGCGTAGCTGTCGGGACCCTCGCCGCGCTGCACCTCATCGGTTCGCTGAACGAATGACACGGCACTGCGTCCCCGGTGGCCGGGCGATCGACGGTCCGAACATTAATGTAGGCGTTCCGGTATTGTCGTAAGGCCTTTTTGGGCCATCCTGAGGTGCACCCGTGATGCGGGTAGGCAGGGCGCTCATCAGCGTATCGGACAGGACTGGCATCGAGGACCTCGGTCGAGGACTGCAGGGACGCGGGATCGAGATGCTCGCCACCGGCGGGACGGCCCTCGCCCTGGAGAGGGAGGGCGTGCCAGTGGTCCGGATCGAGACGCTCACCGACACGCCGGAGCTGCTCGGGGGGCGCGTGAAGACCCTCCACCCGCACATCTACGCCGGGATCCTCGCCATGCGCGACAATCCGATCCATATGGCCGTTCTGGAGGAGCTGGGCATCGGCCTCATCGACATGGTGGTCGTGAACCTCTATCCTTTCGAGCGAGCGGTCGCGGAGGGGAGGCCACGGGAGGAGATCATAGAGAACATAGACATCGGAGGGGTCAGCCTGATAAGGGCCGCCGCGAAGAACCACGAGCACGTGGCCGTCGTCACGTCGCCCGACCAGTACCCTCCGGTCATGGCCGAGATCGATCTCTCGGGAGGCCTCGCGGGGGACACGCTCGCCTCCCTGGCTTCCGCCGCGTTCCTCAGGACGACGTCATACGATGCGGCCATCCACGCCTACCTCGCCGGCGGACCACCTGGGAAGGAGGATGGAACGGCCTCGACCGTCGACCTTACCCTCCGGAAGGTAAAGGCCCTGAGGTACGGCGAGAACCCGCACCAGACCGGGACGCTTTACACCTGGCGGGAGGGGCCGTCCGTCATCGATGCGCAACTGGTCCATGGCCCGGAGATGTCGTACAACAATTACCTGGATATATACGCAGGCGCCATCATCGTGTCAGATTTCGATTCGCCCGCGGTCTCCATAATCAAGCACACCAATCCGAGCGGGGTCGCGGTCGCGGATTCGCCCCTCAGGGCGTACAAGAGGGCCTTCGAGACGGACAAGGTATCCGCTTTCGGGGGGATCGTCGCCTGCAATCGGGAGGTGGACGCGAGGACCGCGGCCGAGATCGTCCAGGTCTTCACCGAGATCGTCGTTGCGCCGTCCTTCTCGGAGGCGGCCCTCGGCGTCCTCACGAAGAGGAAGAACCTTCGCGTCATACGATGGCCGACGATGATGGAGATGGAGCGCGGCGGCCCGGAGTACTCGAGCCTGGGTGCGGCGTTCCTCGGGCAGGTGACCGCGCCCGCCGGAGAGGAGACGTGGACATCTCCCACGGAAAGGGGGCCGACCAGGGACGAGTGGGCGGACCTGAGGTTCGCCTGGAAGGTGGTCTCCTGCGTGAAATCGAATGCCATCGTGGTCGCCAGGGAGGAGCGGACGCTCGGCATCGGCGCTGGACAGCAGAGCCGCGTCGGTTCGGTCCGCATCGCGGTCCAGAACGCGGGCAGGAAGGCGAAGGACGCGGTCCTCGCGTCCGACGGGTTCTTCCCGTTCCCTGACAGCGTGGAGACGGCAGCCGACGCCGGCATCTCCGCGATCATCCAGCCAGGCGGCTCCATCAAGGACAGGGAGATCGTGAGGGCGGCCGACGACCATGGCATCGCGATGGTGATCACGAACACACGGGCCTTCCTCCACTAGGCTGCCATGCGGACGTCCGTCCCGTTTGTCCTGACGAAGGGGCGACGCCGTCGCAGGTCCCGGCGCCTCATGGACTTGGGTAGATCGCGAACCATCGGAGCATGACGGGGGCCCGGACCGGGCGACACGATGTCGCTCCCCTTTCAGCCATTCCGCGAGGGAGGGGCGAGGCCCTCGCTGGAAGCCAACGTTTAAATCGTTATGAGCCCATCGTTGAGGGGGGTACGATGGCAGAGGAACTGATATCTGCCAGCGACGTTGAACGATACGGATACTGCCCCTTGAGCTGGTACCTGGAACGGAAGGGGCACAACGTTCCTACGAGGGAGACCCGCGAGGGGGTCAGGCGTCACGCTGCGGTAGGGCGCTCCGCGAGAGCGGTGATGAGGGCCGAGACGGCGGCCATGGAATCGCGCAGGTACATCAGGATATTCACGCTGCTGAGCGTGATCACCGCGATACAGGCGTTCGGCTACATGATCCCCGTGACGACCAGATGGATAACCGGATTCGTGCTCATGGTCATCGGCATCGTGTGGGGGATGCTGGCGGCCTACATCTTCATGTTCGATCGCCAGGCCGAGAAGGCGCTCGACACGGTGCAATTGCTGACCGTCGCGGGCATCGTCGTCTTCCTAACCGGTTTCATCAACATCGTATCGTACAGGTACGACCGGATCGTCATCCTCTCCTACGAGGGGAGCAACTTCATCCCCCTCATCCTCACGCTCGTATGGCTGCTCTGGGCGGCGCTTTATCTCAACAAGCTCTGGACCTCGATCGAGACCGCGATCGCCCTCCGGAAGGAGTCGAGGCTCCCGAAGGGGATGATAAGGTACTCGGATGACCTCGATGGGGCGATGCTCCACGTCTCACGGACGCATGGCGTGAGCGGACGCCCCGACATGATCGTCGAGAGGGACGGGATGATGGTCCCCGTGGAGGTCAAGACGGGACGCGTCCCCCAGGGGCCGTTCTTCTCCCACATCCTCCAGATAGCGGCCTACTGCCTCATACTGGAGGACACGGGGGAGAGGCCGCCCTACGGCCTGATCCGGTACGGCGACGGCGCCGAGTTCACGGTCGAGTACACCGAGGAGCTCAAGGCGCTCGTGCTCGAGAAGGTCGCCCTCATGAGGGAACATATCGCGACCGAGGTCGTCCACAGGAACCACCATCGCCCGGGGAAGTGCAGGCACTGCTCGCGCAGGGAGGGGTGCCCCGAGAGGCTGGCGTGAGCCGCCCCATCTTCGTGACCCCTCGCCACGGTGCCCGCGGACGGCCTTTGGCGCTCAGTCCCCGAACGGCTCGCGCCCCCACCTTCGAACGAGCCTTCTCCACATGAGAAGGGTCGACAGCAGGAGGAGGGCCATGATGGTAGAAACGAGGGGGGCGGTCTCGACGGGCCGCTGGGCCGATACGAGGAGGGCCATCAACGGAAGGGACACCATCGCGAAGAACCGGGCCATGATGGCGGGGTCGAAAAGTTTCCGGTTGGGATTAATACCCGTGAGATATGCGGTCACCGTACCGGTGTAGATGGAGAGCAGGACGGCAGCAGGGACCGCGAAGGCCACCTCCGCCGGCGTTGCCATCAGGTACACGGCCATCGGGAGGACGTACGCCGTCGAGAACACGCAGGCAAGGCCGTAGAAGAGGAGGAGTTTCGCTCTGATGACCTCGGCCATGGAGACCGGGACGAGGGAGAAATGGCCCGAGGTGTCGACGTTGTTCTCCCAGCTATAGATCGTCGTGGATATCAGCCCGACGAGCGGAACGTAGAAGGTGATCCCGGTCTCGATGACCGGGCCCAGGGCGAGCTTCACGTAGAGCATCATGATCGACATGATGACGAGAGGGAACAGGTAGGATCCGATGATCTTCTGGAATCCACGCGACCGGCTGAGCTGGAGGTACTCGAGCGCCACGAGGTCGGCACGGGGTGCGCCGAACGGAAGACGGGCGGTGACCTCGGCCATCTTGGACCGCTGCTGTCCCACGCTCGCCGTCAGCGACCCCATATGGAGGATGCCGGGGACCATCAGGGCGAAGGGCATGTACGTGCCCGGGAGGAGGAGGGGCGTCGCGAGCCGGCCTTCCGTGATCCAAAGTTGCGAGAGGCGGTAGCCTGGCAGCACAGCACCCGAGGGGCCGAACAGGGCGACGAAGGCGGCGAGCGGCGTGGTCAAGAGCAGCCACGGGAGGACCCATCGCGCGGGAGCGGTGACGACGGCCATCAGGGCGAAGCCGAGGGACAGCCCGAGGAGGAAGGTCAGGAGGAGGCCGGACAGGTGGACGGCCGCTGCCTCGGGATTCCTGCCGGAAAACGGGAGGGAGAGGGCGATCCCCAGGGCGAGGGGCGTGAAGAGGAATGTCAGTGAGAAGAGGGTCTCCCTCGCAAGGAGCGCGGCCCGTGCGACCCTGGGCATGACAGGGTGTCTGACCATGTCCGCCACGAGGAAGCGCTGGGACGTCGACAGCACCTCAGAGAGCGCCGCGAGCCCGAGGATGAAGGAGAACATGAGGACGCTCATGTGCACCATGAAGTGGATGTCCTCCGGGGACATCCGGTCGATGATCCTGGACCACAGGAGGCCCGTCGCCAGAGAGAAGAGGAAGATCAACAGGATGAACATCGAGAAGGCCCACCTCGACGTGTATGCGATCTGCATCCGCACCTCCTCGCGCAGGAGCGTCGGGACCATGCACCTGAACTGGCGGAGCGCCATCACCGCCCGGGCGCCCTCTCTGCCCGCAGGTCCGCCGAGGTCCGGCGCGCTCAGCTGGTACCTTGAGTGTGGGGCACCTCTCCGATCGCCAACGGGACGGCCGTTCGCGTGGCCGCCCGCCCCGGTCGCGTCGGTCTCCGCCATGACGCCGATGGAGCGGGGCCGCCGTTGATTAACCTTCTCCCGCCGCCGCAGGCGCGGAAGGCTTTTTTACAGCATGGGCGTTGAGGGCGCGATGGAAGAGATGCCACGTGACCGCCGTCCCGAGATGCAGCTCGTGGCTGGCATCCTGTCCGGGGCGGGCTTCGTCGCCTCGTTCGTCGCCTTCACCTTCAAGGAAGAGGGCGCGATGGCCCCGATGTGGAACGCGCTGGGGCCGACCACTTTCTTCCTCTGGTCCCTCGCCCTTCCCGCGATCTATTTCATCTATTACGGTCGGAGGCGATGGAGGGACAGGACCGAATTCCATGCGCTCACCGACACGAGGAGCAAGGCGAGGTTCATTGCCAGCATCGACCGGATCGACTACCTCGCGTGGAGGCTCGGACCGGGGTACGGCCAGTACGTCGAGGACCGGAGGGAGGGATTCGGCCTCAAGAAAAGGCCCTGACCGCGCATGCGAGCATGCGGCTCGGCGGGGCCTATTCAGCGCCTGCGGCCGCTTCCTTTATGGCGCGTATCGCTGCCGCCACGTCGCCCTTCCCGAAGACCGCCGAGCCAGCGACGACCATGTCGGCGCCCGCCGCGGCGGCCTGGCCGACGGTTCCCGGGCCGATTCCGCCATCCACCGATATGATGAACCCGAGGCCACGTTCCCCGCGGATGTGTCTCGCCTCGGTGACCTTCGGGAGGACCTCCGGCATGAACCCCTGGCCAGCGTAACCGGGGTTCACGGACATGACCAGAAGGATGTCGATGTCGTCAAAGAACGGGAGCGCTGCCGACAACCGGGTCGGCGGGTTGATCGAGACGCCGCGTTTCATGCCGCTCTCCCGGATCAGGTCGAGGCACGCCCCGGCGCCGGGGAGCTCGGCATGGACGGTAACATAATCGGCACCAGCGTCCGCGAACGCCGGGACAAGGATGGCCGGGTCCGCGACCATGAGGTGGCAATCGAAGGGAAGGGAGGTCGCGCCGCGCACCTTCCTCACGACCGGCGCCCCGAAGGTGAGGTTCGGGACGAAACGGCCGTCCATCACGTCGATGTGGACCATATCGGCCCCGCCCCTGTCGATGCTGGCGATCTCCTCGGCCAGCCGGCCGAGGTCGGCTGAGAGAATCGAGGGGGCGACCATCACCATGCCCCGGGATAGGGTGGTCTCTATATATCCTATTCGCCAAAGTGCCGAAAACTGCGCATTCGGGGGGGAAGAAATCCGGGACATGGCCCCTTTTTCGCAGAAAACCGGCGAGGGAGAAGGATTTATAAGGAGGCCTGTCAATCCAGGGCCTGAAGTCGAGGGATAGGAATGCTCGAGCTCGTCACAGATCTGATCGGCCTGCCCGTGTACACCAAGGAGGGCATCTACCTCGGAGATGTCAACAACGTCGTGCTGGACGTCACAAACAACAGGATCAATGGTCTGTTCGTGAGCAACACGAACCCGACCCTAGTCGAGGAGTCTGCCAACCTCAACATCCCCTACAGGTGGGTGCAGTCCGTCGGCGACATCATCAACCTGAAGTACTTCCCGCCCAGGGTCACGCTCCGTCGCGAGACCACCGAGGCCGAAGAGTACGACAAGTACAAGTGGTAGGCGAGATGTCCATTGACATCACATTCCTGGGCACGGGTGGCAGTTGGCCATCTGGAGACAGGAACGTCACCGCCATTGGCCTAAGGCTCGACGGGCACGTGATACTTCTCGATTGCGGCGAGGGCACCCAGCGCCAGCTCATGAGGTCCAACCTGAGCTTCATGGCGATATCGAGGATATTCATCTCCCACTTCCACGGTGACCACTTCCTCGGCATCGCCGGCATGGTCCAGTCGATGGCCCTGAACGAGCGGGTTGACCCCCTCCATATCTACGGACCGCCGCGCACCGAAGAGTTCGTCGCCAGGCTGCTCAGGACCGGCCACTTCGGCCTCAACTTCCCGGTCTTCGTCCACGACCTCGAGCCCGGTGAGGAGGTGCGGTTCGACCGCTTCGCGGTGAGACCCTTCGCCGCCGAACACTCGGTCCCCACATACGGGTACGTCATCGAGGAGGACGAGCGCCTGGGCAGGTTCGACAGGGCGAGGGCCGAGGAGCTCGGGATACCGCCAGGGCCGCTTTACAAGAGGCTCCACAACGGCGAGACCGTGGAGCACGGCGGGAGGACCTTCTCGCCTGACATGGTCGTCGGTCCCCCGAGGCCGGGTATGAGGATCGTGTACTCCGGTGACACCAGGCCCTGCCCGAGGCTGGAGGAGGTTGCGAGGGGGGCGGATGTGCTCATCCACGAGGCCACACTCGGCCTGGAGCTGGGCGAGAAGGCTCACGAATACGGCCACAGCACAGCGAGGGACGCGGCCGCCATAGCGGCCCGCTGCGGCGTGAGGTACCTCTTCCTGTTCCATCTGAGCCCGAGATACAACGACCCGGCACCGATACTCGCCGAGGCGAGGGACGTGTTCGCGGACGCGATCGTGCCGGACGACCTTGACGAGTTCACCATCCCCTACGCGGATCAGGCCTCGTCGAACTCGTCCTGAAACTCCTCCCTTAGATCGAAGAATATCTGCTCGAGGAGGTTCTCGAAGTTCTTGCTCTTGTACTCCCTCTTGCCCCCGAGCTGGGTGCCCACACGTGCCACGAATGTGTCTTCGCGGCGCAGCAATTCGATGCCGCACATGTGCTCGTCCATGAGTCTCCCCGTTTTGACGGTTACTCGGGTCCCCTATTTAAGAGTTACCTTCGTCAAGGCTTCATCCTAAAACTCGTGTCCGCAGGAACGGGATCGAAGGAGACGGAAGGACTGGCTTTTTCTGCAAACTGCTCGCAACCACCATTGGACGGTGGCTCAGATGGACTTTGGGGATGAAGCCCTTCGCCAACGGCTCGCGCACCCGGCCTTCGAGAGCGGGGGCCGGCGATGCCCCCGGACCTGATCCCCGCGCGGCGGGTCCGAAATAGGCTTGCGAGGGTGCGAGACCCCACATCCTCGACGGGGTTAGCTCGACCGCGGAGGAACGCCGACGTGCGCTCGTCCCGGCCCACGGGACACCTCGACATGTGCCTCTCCGGGGGACCGTCTGCCGATCGTGGGCGAACAAACCTTATTACATGGCCGGGGGATGACCGGCCCATGCCTGTCAGGTACGCCGTTCTGATGACGGCGGACTCGCTAAGGGCGGACCACCTCTCCTGCTATGGCTACGAGAAAGGGACGACGCCCAACATCGACGCATTCGGGGCGCGTGGCACGGTGATGGAGAACGCGTTCTGCCAGGGTTCCAATACCCTATACTCGTTCCCGGCGATACTGGGTGGCTTCTATCCCCTGGCGATCGACCGCTGGCTATCGGGACATGTGGGCTCCCCCATCATTTCTGGCCATCTGCCGATGGTGGCGGAGTCGTTCAAGGCCGGCGGCTTCGCGACCGGGGGATTCCACTCCAACCCGCACATCTCCAGATACTTCGGTTACGCGAGGGGCTTCGACACGTTCTGGGATTCCATCTCGACCTATGCCAGATGGGACGACAAGTTCTACGGGACCGCCATTAAAAGGAGGGGTAACGGGGGTCGCGGAAAGGGGACCCTCTCGCGTCGCCTGCGGAAGGCCATAGAAACGAGGCCGAGGCTGTTCAGGATGGCCATCGGCCTTCGGGACCGCGTCCGGCCGCTCCCGTTGCCGTACGCCCCGGCGGACCGCATCCATTCGAAGGCCCTCGAATTCCTCGACAGCGCCGATGGGCCGGCCTATCTGTGGCTCCACTACATGGACACGCACTTCCCGTACAACGCGACCCCCGCTGATCTCGAGGAGTTCAGTGGAAGGCGCATGTCCCGCGCCCGCATTGACCACCTCAATCGGCTCATGCTCCACAGATGGATCCGGCCGAACGACGTCCGGGACGTCGTCGACCTGTATGACGCCTCGATCTGGGCGCTCGACCGGAGGGTGGGACGATTCCTCGACGAGCTCGACGGGCGTGGCATCCTTTCCGACGGGATCACGGCATTCACCGCGGACCACGGCGACTGCTTCTACGATCATGGCGTGATAAGGCACCCCGCCACGAACTTCCACGACGTGCAGATCCACGTGCCCCTCGTCTGCCGCGGGTTCGGAGATGTCGATCCGAGCGCCCTCGTCGGCCTCATCGACCTCGGGCCCACGATGCTCGCACGCTGCGGCCTGGACGTTCCGGCGGACCTCATGGGCCGGCCTTTGCCGCACGACCGGGAGGAGGTCTACACAGAGGTACGCTTCCGTGACTCCATGAGGCTCTGCGTCCGCACACGCCGATGGAAGTACATCTGGGAGCCCGGATCGGGCGAGGAGGAGCTCTACGACCTCCGGGAGGACCCGTCCGAGGAGCGCGATGTCGCCGCGGAGAGGCGGGATGTCGCCGGGGTCATGAGGGATGCTCTCGACCTGCACAGGAGGACGGTGGAGGAGCGGGCGCTGGCGATGAGGATAAGGAAGGCAGGGCTCGCCCCCGAGGTCGCAGGCGCCCAGCGGGACGGAAGGCCCTGACGGGCGTCACGCGGACACACGGCGCGCGGCCATGCGGACCTGGTGCCGGCGCGCCTCGTCGAGGTGAGCGGACGCGATACCCCGGAATGCCTCGACCCCTTCTGGTGAGGTCGGCGCCATGTCCCGCTTCTCCCCAGGGTCGGCATCGAGGTCGTATAGCTCGACACTATCGCCGGTCACGTCCCATATGAACTTTCGCCTGACCGTCCTGACGGCGACGCGTGTGACGCCGTCCATCTCCCCCTCGGCGAAGACCATTTCGCGGTCGACGTCCATGGGCCGGCCCATCATGTCCGGGTGCGGCTCAACGCCCGCCCAGCGGCATATGCTCGGCGGCACGTCGACGAGGGCAGCGAGGCCGTCGCGGACGCCCTTCCCCGCGCCGCGGACGATGAGCGGGACGTGGAGGAGCTCGTCGTAATACCAGACGTTGTTCCAGTGGCCGACGTGGCCGTGCTCCATGAACTGGTCGCCATGGTCGGCCGTCAGCACGACGACGGCGCCGTCGAGGTGGCCGCTGCCGTCCAACGCGTCGAGGAACCGGCCGATCTCGGCATCGAGGACGTTGAGCTGCGTGTCGTATAGCGCCATCATGGGCCCGACCTTCGATGCCGGAAGGGAGGAGGGGCGATGGTCGATTATCGTGCGGTTGAGCCCGTTCATCTCGTGCTTCGATATCCTGAGCCCGGTGAACTCGCGCACCCGCGACGGACCTGGTAGGTACGGGTAATGGAGGTCCATGTAGTGTATCCACGCGAAGAATGGGCCGTCCGCCTCGCCGATGAAGCGAGCGGCCCTCTGGTGCAGGGCGGACGCGGGCTCGAACGGCCTTTCCATGAGGAATATCCGCTCCTTGGCGCGGAGCATTGCTCCGTAGAGGCGGGGGCTCCTCTTGAGCCGCGCCACGATGGCCTTCCTGAACCTCCTGCGGTGCCACCGCCGGTACACGTACCCGCCACCCGCGGCCCCCTCGGGGATCGGGTCATGGAACTCCGTGAATCCCCGGGAATACCCGTGGAAACGGGACAGTAGTGGGTTGGAGTGCCACGCTCCAGTGACGAGCCCGCTTTCGCTGAGGACCTCCGCGAGCGCCGGGGCCGTCGGCGAGAGCCGGGGATACCTCGGCTCGCTGTCCATCCATGCGCCATTGGCGAGGGGGTAGATGCCCCCGAGGAGGGAGAGGAAGGACATGCTGGTCGTGGTCCCCTGGCTGAACGCTCGTCTGTGGTCGATGCCCTCGCGGGCCAACTCGTCGATGCGCGGCGTCGTCTCCCTCTCATGACCATGGACCGACAGGTGGTCGGCCCTCAGCGAATCGACCGTCAGAAGAAGGACGCTGCGCAATGGACCACCATCTAGCGTCCGCCCCGGAGGCCCCCTAGACCTCCTTCTCCAGGACGCGGACGTGGTCGCCACGGACCGTGACCGGGATCGGGACGAGGGCCTCGATCAGTTCGACGGTTATCTCCTCCTTTTCCATGTCTATGGCCTTGACCCGGCCGCGCTCGCCCTTGAACGGGCCCGCGACCAGTTCGACGATATCGCCGGCGTTGATCCCGGTGGTGAGGGGCTTCGGCGTGAGGAAGGGCTCGACCTCCCTCAGCGGGACGGTGCCATACTCCTCGACGGACTGGCGACCGTCGTGGACGCGCCGCTTAACGATGCCGCGACAATGCTTGATGCCGTAGATCATGGTCTCGATGATGCGCGGGTCGAAGCCCTCCATGAAGATGTAGCCCCGGAGGCCCATCGGCGAGAGGACCGACACGATCTCCTTCCGCTCGCCCTCCTCGCCCTGGTGCGCGCGGACCTCGATGGCGTCGGCCACGTTCCTCTCCTGGCCGATGGTGGTCTTGATGGTATAGATGCGGGTCTCCTCGTAGAGGCCGCTCGAAGCCGCGGGCTTCCCGTCCGTGGATTCGGTGACCTCATCCGAATTGATTTCCATGGTGCGCCATAGAACAACCCTTTTTTAACCCTTCGCATGGGGGGTGCAGAGCCCGGAAAGGCCCGGATCCGGCGCGGATCGGGCATTCTGGAACGGACGTGCGGCGCCCACGCAACCGGTCTGAACATCGTCGCAGGCGCGGGAAAGGTCTATTTAACGGAGCGGCCATGGGGTCAGGATGGCATCCATCGGCCCCGTGGATTACATCGTACCGACCTGGAACTCGGCGAGGACGCTCGACGGGTGCCTCGCATCCATCGAGGCCAACGGCCGCCCGGCCCGGATCCTGGTGGTGGACAATCGAAGCACCGATGGAACGAGGGAGATCGCGAAGGAGCACCGCTGCCTCATCATCGACGACGAGGTGTCCCTCGGCTCTGCAAGGAGGAAGGGGCTCGATGCGGCCATGACCGAATGGATAGGGTTCGTGGACAGCGACGTCGTGCTCTGCGAGGGGTGGTTCGACTCCCTCTCCGCCCAGATCGACGAGAGGACGGGCGCCATACATGGCGAGAAACTGCCTGTATGGGAGCCCTTCCGCACGGCTCACCGGGAGCACATGGTGGAGGTGTTCTCGAGAGGTCCGCTCAGGAAGTCCCCCGGAGGGAGGGGGTACACCGACAACACCCTCGTGCGCCGCGAACTGGCGTTGCGTGCCGACATAGAGGGGATCAATGCCTTCGAGGACTTCCTCATAACGCAGGAGGTGCTGAAGGCGGGGTACGAGTGGCTCCACGTCCCTGTGTTCGTGGACCACCACGAGGGGTGGGAGACCTTCCTTAGGAAGCCGGGATGGCACACTGCGGGGCTCCTATGGCTCCTCCACCGCGGGGAGATCGGGACCCGCCGGTTCCTCCGCACCTTCCTCCTCAACCATACAGGATGGTACCTCCTCGACGGGGCGCAGAAGGCGGTCCGGTACCGGGACGGACGGCTCCTGACGATGCGCCTCGCCCAGCTCCGCTACCTCTGGCTCGGGTTGGTCCAGTCCGAGAGGATGTTCAGGCTGGAGAGGCGATGAAACCGCTCAGGACCTCGCAACCCACCCGCCGGTCCGTAAAAACCCATTTATAATGGGACCCGCCTGAGCGCGAGCATGGACCTACCCGACGTTCAGAGCAGGACCATCCAGGGACAGTTCATGCTCACGCGTGTCGGCGTAAAGGGCGTGAAGAAGCCCATCCAGGTCGTGAGGCCCGGCCGCAGCGTACCCCTCGTCCTTACCATCGACGCCTTCGTCGACCTGCCGTCGAACCTCCGCGGGGTCCATATGTCGAGGAACATCGAGTCGATAAACGAGGTCCTCGACATCGCGGTCCGTGACGAGATACACAGCATAGAGGACCTCGGGGCGCACATGGCGGAGGACCTCCTCGGCAGGCACGAGTACGCTACCCGGGCGGAGGTCTTCTTCGAGGGGGATTACTTCCGCGAGAGGGAGTCGCCCTCCGGGACGCCCACCCTCGAGAACTATCGGCTGCTGGCCAGTGCCTTCGCACAACGAGGGGGCGGCACTTCCAGGATGATCGGCGCGGAGGTCATCGGCATGAACGCCTGCCCGTGCGGCATGGAGACGACGAGGAAGCTCACGGAGGAGCGCCTCGGCTTCACACCGCCAGATCTCTGGCTCACCCACAACCAGAGGAACATCGCCCGCCTCTACGTCGAGGTCCCTCAGCGCGTCGTCGTCGAGGCTGACGATCTCATCGACATCCTCGAGGGGGCCGAGAGCTCGCCCACGAGGCAGATACTGAAGCGCAAGGACGAGGCTGAGGTCATACTCAACGCCCATCTCAATCCGAAATTCGTCGAGGACATAGTCCGGGACATACTCGGGACGTTCATGCAGAGGTTCCCGGACATGCCGGACAGCGTCTACGTCATCGCTCAGAGCGAGAGCGAGGAATCGATCCACAAGCACAACGCCTTCGCAGAGAGGAGGACGACCTTGGGAGAGCTCCGTTCGGGGCGCAGCGCGACGAACGCCTGCCCGTGCGAGTTGATCTGACGCCGGACCGATGGCCATCGGCCAGGGACAACGGTGCCCGTGGCCTCAGATCCTTCCAGCCTTCCTCAGGTCAGCCACACGCATGCCGATCGTATCGCGCTCCATCGCATCGGCGGCGATGCCATCGCCCTGGTGGACGAACCATGGGACCGTGACCAGACACCCCATCCACGTGCGCTTGTGGTGGCCGTAGATCCTCATGGGCAGCAACGGGTGGAGGCGCTCGCCGAGGGCCTCGCCATGATCGCTCGTGACGATGACGCGCCCCCCGAGTTCACGCGCCAGGCGCAGGGCGTGGGGCAGGACGAGCTCGAAGTTCCGCTGGTATCCGACGACGATGTCCTCGATGCGGGCCTCCCCGCCCTCGAGGAGCCGCCAGATCGTCGTGTTCGCGAAGTCCGCGTCGCCGCCCATCATCGATTCGCGCAGGCGCTCGAGTCCGACGTCCCCGATCTCGCCCATCGAGACGAACGGGAAATGCGGCTGCATGAAGTGGATGATGAGCCTCTTGCCCGCGAAGTCGCGTCTGGCCATGATGGCGCTGCGGTACACCGCCTCGGGGAGCACGGTGTGGTGCTCGTCAGACCAGTCGGTCCTCCATACCGGGACGATCCTGTGGAAGCGTCCTTCCATCAGCTTGTTCACGAAGGGATTCCCCGTGACGTAGACGATGTCCTCGAGCCTCCGGCCGTCGGGGAAGTTGCGCAGGAGGAACTCCTCTGTGTTGCTCCCGAGGGAGGTCCGGCTCTCGAGGGCGCCCTCGAGAGGGAAGGCCTCGCCGCCGGCGGAGGCCGCGCGCTCGAACATGTCGTATCTGCACGCGTCCAGTATGATGAGATGGTCCCACTCTTCATCCATCACCCGGGTCCCGCGGTTCCGCATGAAGAGGACCCTCTTCGCGACGCCGAGGATGGCCGTGTACTTGACGTTGTACCACTTCATCTTCGTCCGCTCCGGAGGGTGGGTCCGCCCCGGTCCGGCGGATGTTGCAAGGACGCAGGGCCGCGTGTTCCGCCGTGATGGCCGTTCAGCGGAACCTGATCGACTCGAGGTTCATCGGGACGCGCGTCTCGATTCCGTAGCGACGGTATATCGAGCTGGCGAGGTCCATGCACTTCGACTCGTCGCCGTGGCCTATCAGGATCCGCTCCGGTTTCGGGTCCATCTTGTGGACGTAGTTCATCAGCTGCCGCCGGTCGGAGTGGCCGGAGAAGCCGTCCACGGTGCTCACCTTCATCCCCACCTTGATGGACTGCGAGGAGCCGTACCTCTGGAGCGGTATCTCCTCCCAGCCCCTCTGGACCTTCCGCCCTATCGTGCCCTCGGCCTGGTAGCCCACGAAGATGATCCCGTTCCTCTCGTCCGGCGCCCACTGCCTGAAGTACTCGAGGACGGGTCCGCCGTTGAGCATGCCAGCGGTCGCAAGGACGATACACTGTTCCTCCGTCTCCCGGATGGTGTTCCGCATCTCCGAGGAGTCGACGCGCTTGAATATGTCCGAGAGGAAGGGATTCTCCGTCTGCTGGAAGACCTGCTTCCTGAGCTGGTTGTTGAGGTACTCGGGGTAGGCGGTGTGGATCGCAGTCGCCTCCCATATCATGCCGTCGAGGTATATCGGCACCTTCTTCAGCCGGTTCTGCCTCATGAGCTGCTCGAGGACGAGCATGACCTCCTGACTGCGGCCGACGGCGAAGACGGGGATCAGTACGCAACCCCCCCTGTCGAGGGTGTGCGATATCTCCGCCCTCAGGGCCTCGACGGCGTCCTTCCTCGCCGGTTGGTTATCGTTCCGCCCGCCGTAGGTGGACTCCATCACGAGGGTCTCGAGCCTCGGGAATTTGTTCACGGCCTGGTTGAAGAGGAGGGTCTTCTCGTACTTCATGTCCCCGGAGAACGCGATGTTGTGGAGGCCGTCGCCGACGTGGAAGTGGGCGGTGGCGGAGCCGATGATGTGGCCGGCGTTGTGCAGCGTCAGCCTCACGTCCGGCGTGATGTCCGTGGTCTCGCCATACTTGAGGGGGATGGTGTGGGTCACCGCGTCCCTGACGTGCTCGCTATCGTACGGCGTCTTCCTCGTGTCCGACGACGAGACCTTGATGTAGTCCAACTGGAGGAGGGCGGCGAGGTCCCTGGTGGGTTGGGTCGCGTATATCGGGCCGTCGTAGCCGTACTTGAACAGGACCGGGACGAGCCCGCAGTGGTCAAGATGCGCGTGCGTCAGCACGACGGCGTCAATGCTGTCGAGGGGCATGAGCTCCGGGGCGTTCAGATACGGCGAGGCGTTCTCGTCGGACGAGACGTTGAGGCCGAGGTCTATGAGGACCTTGCTGTTCGCGGTGCTGAGCAGGGCGCAACTGCGCCCCACCTCGCGCCAACCGCCGAGGGTGGTCACGCGCACCCAGTTCTGCTTGTCCGACATCCCGCGGACGATGCGGTCGCCGACCTTCTTGAGGAAGGTCCTGCGCTTCTTACCGACGCTCCGCAGGTAGCCCCTGATGTCCTGGATCGTCTTGCTCTCGATGGGCGGGGTCCTGATGACCTTGGGCGCCCAGCCTATGCGCTTCTTGATCTCGTTGAGCGTGGCACCGTACTTCCCGATGGCCATGCCGGGCATCCGCACCTCGATGATGACCTCACCGGTGTCATACTGGTAGAAGATGTCGGTGATGCCCGCCTCCTCGGATATCAGCTCCCTGATCACCTTGTCGGCGGTCTCCATGTCGGCCAGGATCGACGGGTCGGGCCTTATCGAGACCCGGCGCCTCAGGGACTGCGCCAGCTTCTTGATGAGCTCGCCGTTGTCAGCGAACTCCCCCACCGTCTTCGTGTAGATGACGATCAGGGGGCCCTCGAACTCGATGGACGATATCTTGACCGTCGGCGGGACTATCTGCTTAATAGTATCCTCTACCTGCTGGTAGACATGCTTCAGGGCCATGTCGCGTACCTCTATGCCTTGAGCTTCATCTTCTTTATCCGGTCCTGGACCTCCTTCTCGGAGAGAACCCGGAACCCGTCCTTGTCGATGATGGCTACGTCTATCCCCTCGCCGGAGGCGGAGTCGCGCTTCATGGCGGCGTGGATGCCCCGGATCGCCAGGTCAGCGCCGTCCTTGGTCGACATCTCGCCCTGGTAATGGTCCTCGAGAACGCCGTAGACGTAAGGGGATCCGGAACCGGTGGTCACGTACTCGTCGGCTATCGAGCCGCCGGCCGCGTCCAGCGAGTACACGTGGCTACCATCGGAATCGACGCCGCCCAGGATCAGTTGCACCCAATACGGAATGTACCTGTTCGAGGCGAGTATGTTCGAAAGCATCGTCGAGCTGGCCTTGAGCGATATCGGCCTGGTGAACCTCAGACGGTACAGGTTCGACTCCGCGATCATGTACCTCACGAGGATCTGGGCGTCGCCGACAAGCCCTGCCGTGGTCATGCCAAGGTGGCGATCGATCTCGAAGAGCTTCTGCGTCGACTTGTGTGCTATCAGGGTCCCCATCGTCGCTCTGCGCTCGGTTGCGAGCACGACGCCGTCCTTGCACGCTATCCCGACCGTCGTCGTACCTGTCTTCTTGAGTTCCTCGTTCATCCAAAACTCACCCTTGGCTTCCTTGGGCCGTATTACCGGCTCGTCTTATATAACGTTTTCCATGGAATCCGCCAATTCCCTGAGGGGTGTTGGCGCCGTCCGCCTGGCCTCTCTCAGGTGCTCCGCCGCCCCCTCGTGCGAGGGTTTCGTCAGCAGTACGGCCGCCTCGAGGATGTGGCCGTGGGCGCGGCAGATCGGCGACCAGGGCCCGGGTGGCAAGGCCGAAGCCACGGGCCGAAGGGTGAGGCGCTCCACGGCGGCCTCTCCATAACCGTCCATGAGCGTCATGCGCCGGGCGTCGGAGACCTCAGCCACAAGACCTGGCAGGCCATCCGGCTGATCGATCTCCCTCCCTACGATGCGCGCGATGACCATGTCGATGTCGCGATAGGCGGGGAGCCACAGGCGGAGCCTCTCCCCGACCCCAAGGCCGCCGAGGGCCGAGGGAAGGTAGACGTCGATGTGGAGCGTGAGGTCCCCGTGGACGTGGATCCCCATCGGCCTGACCGCGCGACCCCGCGCGCCCTCGACGGCCACCAGCGCCTCGAATATGCCTTCGGCCCAAAGCCCCAGGAGGTCCATGTGCTCGCCCGAGAACGGAACGGTCCCCGACCTCATGCGTTCACCGGGGAGGTATCGTCCTCCTGATATTTATGCGATGGCGAAGGATCGCGCCCGAGGTGATCCGTCAGGCCCCGGGGAAAAGTCAGGGGCCCGGCCTTTCGCTCCGATACTACGCCCCTTAACGCCCGGAGACCGTCGCTGACGGGGAGCGTGGAGCGTCGATCCGACACGGGACCAAATGGCATTTATATTCGAGACCGGTTCGAAGCTGCATGGACGTCAGGAAGGCGCTCGAGCTGTTCCTCGCCGAGGACGTGGGCGACGGGGACATCACCACCGAGGCGGTCGTCGAGGAGCGAGCGGCGAGGGCGGTGATAGTCGCTAGGGCCTTCGGCATACTCGCGGGCGCGAAGGAAGGGGCCACCGTGTTCAGGCTCATGGGCTGTGATGCCAAGATGCTGGTCGCCGATGGAGACCGGGTATCAAAGGGCGACGTCGTCATGGAGGCGACCGGGAACGCCCGCGACCTCCTCGCGGCAGAACGTGTCGTCCTCAATATCATGACCAGGATGTCCGGCATCGCGACGACGACGCGCAACGTCGTCGAGCGGGCGAGGAGCGTCAATCCCAAGGTCCGGATAGCGGCCACCCGCAAGACGACCCCCGGGTTCCGATACTTCGAGAAGAGGGCCGTCGTGACCGGCGGTGGCGAGCCGCACCGGTGGGGCCTCAATGACGCCGTCATCATCAAGGAGAACCACCTCGTCTTCGTGGAGAGCCCGGTCGAGGCCATCCGCCGTGCGCGGGAAATGGGCCACCAGAACATCGAGATCGAGGCCACGAGCCACGAGATGGCGATGGCATGCGCCGAGGGGGGCGCCGACACGATAATGCTCGACAACTTCCAACCGGCGGAGGCGACGAGGACCTACCTCGGGCTCAAGGAAAAGCACCCTTCGATATCGGTCGAGATCTCCGGTGGCGTGGACGCCGGCAACGTGAGGGACTTCGCCGCCCACGCCGACGTGATATCGATCGGCGCCCTGACCCACTCGGCGAAGGCCCTCGACCTCTCGATGGACATATTCCCGCTGGTGAGCGGTAAGTAGCATCTGCCCGATTGTCCTGGGAAGCGTATCGATCGTCATGTGGATATCAACCGAGGACGGGGCGATAATCATTGAGTCGAAGACCTGTCTGACGGGGCTGGCCCGTTCGCCCACGGATCGTTGTCCCATTGGGTGAATGGTCCATTTATATACGTTCTTTTCTCATATCGGGGCTTCAACACATATCCAGGACCGATGTTCGAAAAGGTACAGGTCGAGCCGCTTGGAAGCCTGTCATGCTCTAGCAATAGATTCACTTTGTGACGGATGATTCGGCTTCATCCCAAAAGTCCATTGGCGGCACATAACGTGATTGTTGCGAGCAATTCGCAGAACGAGCCAGTAATTCCAAGGCCTCCCATCCCATTCCAGCAGACCCGACTTTT
>JAKEGO010000066.1 GCA_022615805.1 Thermoplasmata archaeon | reverse complement strand
CGTCCTCGCGCCCCTCGGGACGCCGGCGTCGGCCGCTCGGACCTCCTGGACGCCGTAGGCGCGGAACGACCTCGCGATGTCGCGGCTCACCCGGATGTGCGGGTCCTGGTCGACGCCGACCGGGACGATGGTCGGGCGCGGCCCACCCCAGCGCTCGAGCTGCACGTGGAGGATGTCGCCGACCTGGACCATCGGTGCCTGGATGTGCGCCATGTTCGTCTCGTCGTTGAAACCGTAGACCGCCCTCATCGTCGACCAGTTCACAGCCCTCGACAGTACGAAGGCGAGGTCCTCGACGTCCTTCCTGCCGGACTGCCAGTAGATCTGCGTCCTCTCGACCGGGAGGCCGAGCGCGACGTAGTTGAGCAGGTACTCGTCCATAGCGATCCGACGGCTGCGCTCCACCGGAACGCCGCGCGCGCCCCACGCCTCGAGGTCGGCGACGGCGACGGACACGTCGGCGCCCCACCGGTGGTACGCGAGGACCTGGTCCAGGACCATCTTGTGGCCGAAGTGCATGCGGCCCGACGGGGCGAGACCGGTCAGGACGGCGAAGGGTTCTCCGGCCGTTATCGCGCGGTGGACCGTGGGGAAGCCCCTGTGCCCGAACACGACGCCCCTGCGGAACTTCTCAGGCGGGTCGGGCAACGGGAAACGGTCGAGGCCGAACGGCTCGATGCCGAACCTCTCGATGAGCCGCTTGTAATCGTAGGTCACAGACGCCCACGGGTCGATCCGCTCCTCCGGCATGTCCCCGGGAACGGCGCGTCGATATTTAACCGTTTAGTGGAGCGCACGCTCGACGTGTCCGGTGCGCTTCGTTACTGGGGACCCGCGCGGCGACTCTCCGCCGCGGGCCCCTTCCGGCCGCTTGACATTATGATAACCGGAAAATACATCGACCGCCGAATAACGACATACGGGATCGAGCAGCGGACGGAAGGTTTATTTCCCTCACCCGTTATGCAGGGACACAGAGGCTCCGCGAGGGGGCGCCGAGCGGGCCGTTGTGACGATCGAGACGTGCATGTGCGCCACGAGAGGAACGGAGGAGTCGAGTTGACCAGGAAGGTGTGCATCATCGGGGGCGCGACGACCCCCTTCGACTATGGGCCCTCGGGGTGGGAGAACCCGGAGAACGGAGCCGCCGAGTGCGTTCGGGAGGTGCAGGAGGACGTCCCCGAATTCCACCTTCGCGACGTGGACCTGATGGTCTACTCGCACTTCTCGGTGCACTTCGCGCACCAGCTCGCCGGCGAATGGATAGTTCACGATCACCTCGGTCTCGTAGGCCTGCCGCACTTCCGGGTCGAGAACGGCGGGAACACCGGAGGCTCGGCGCTCTACGCGGCGGCGCTCGCGATCATGTCCGGCCACCACGATGTCGTCGGCATAGTCGGCTGGGAGACCATGGATTCCGTCAGCCAGTCGCAGGGGAGCGAGTTCATCGCCATGGCCTCGGACATCCGCTACGAGCTGCTCGTCGGCGGGATCTATCCGATCTACTACGCGGCCATGGCCAACAAATGGATGAGGGAGAACCGCGTGACCGAGGAGGACGTCGCTGCGATAGGCGCGAAGAACCGCAACAACGCCATGGACAACCCGAAGGCGCAGTGGTACCGGACCGAGCACAGGCACATCACCGTCGACGATGTCATGGGCTCGAAGCTCATCGCGTACCCGATCAAGAAGTACGACTGCTGCCTCATGTCCCGCGGCGTCGCCTTCATGGTCGTCTGCACGGAGGAATACGCCAGGAAGGTGAACCCCGACGGCTATGTCACGATAGACGGGATCGGGCTCTCCTCGTGCACGATCCGAGCGGGCGACAGACCCAACTACCCGGCATGGGCAGAGCGTTACGGCCCTGGTTATCCTGACATGACGGAGTTCGGCGCGTGCCGCCAGTCGGCCGATTTCGCGTACAGGATGGCGGGCATCGACGATCCGCTCCACCAGATCGACTTCGGCGAGATCCACGACGCGTTCAGCACGTCGGAGGCCCAGATCTACAAGGCCCTCTACCTTACCGACACCGACGGGGTCGCGCAGTTCCTCAGGGACGGAGAGACGGAGTTGACAGGCAGCATTCCCATGAACCCCGGGGGCGGGCTGATGGGCTACGGGCATCCGGTCGGGGCCACCGGCCTGATGTCGGCCGTCGAGGCGTACTACCAGCTATGCGGCATGATACCGAAGAAGCATCTTTCGAAGAGGACGGAGGTTCCGGACGCCGGATGCGGCATCGTCAACAGCCATGCGGGGACCGGGACGAGCATATCCAACTTCATCCTGAGGAGGTGCGCGTGATGGAGGACAGGCCGAAGCCAAAGTTCCCCGCGGAGGGGCAGGTCAACCTCCCGACCGAGTCGGCCGAGACGGGGCTCGAGTTCACCGGGTACGAGATCTCCGCGGACGGGAACTACTTCAACCAGTTCATGCACTACGACCAGCTGTACAGGCTCAGGCACGGCGTGAACAGCAGGTTCTTCATGGAACTGCTGAACGGGAGGATCTTCGGCACGAGGTGCCCGAGGTGCGGCGACTCCTTCGTGCCCCCGCGGACGAACTGCTGGCGCCTCGACTGCAGGCTGCAGCCGACCGAATGGGTCGAGTTCCCGCCGACCGCGAAGGTGCACACGTGGACGGTGGCCGGATGGAGCGGCAGGTCGTCGCTGAAACGGCTCCCGCTCGTCCTGGTCTACGCCTTCATCGGCGACAGCAAGGTCGCGATCGCGAACGAGCTCCACGGGATCGAGCCCTGGCAGGCGGAGTTCGGTATGCCCCTTAAGGTCGTGTTCAGAAACGCCGGCGAGAGGGTCGGCGCCGTGACCGACTTCTGGTTCGAGCCCGCGGATGGCTGGAGGCCGCCCAGGATGAACGCGGAGCGTAAGAGGATAAAGGCGCTCGTGGAACCGGTCTACGCGTGGGTCGCGACGATGAAATAGGCGACGGAGAACATCGGGAAGGCACTCTCGCGCTCTGGGCCGGTGATGGGTCCCGGGGAAGGGGAATGGCCCGCTGACGAGTGCATAATCCATGTACGTATTTTCCGAGAAATATCACGCCATGGCATTCATTGACAGGGTGAGAACCCAGTTACCTACAAATAAAGTGAATCGGATGACATTGTTGCGCCCTCCATCGGGCGCGGCGAACCGCAGAGGAGGTGGGGTCGGGGCCGCGGCCCTGGCCCGTCAATCCCTTTTTCCAGGTAGCCGGCAAAAACCTAATATACCTTCGAGTGCCAACGATGAGTGCCATACCAAGCACGGCATTCCGTCTTGCCGGCCTCGCGGCCGGGGGGTGAAGTGCGTGGCGAAGTTGCACCAGATATGTCCCGAGTGCGGTTCCGGGAAGGTGCTCGACCTAGAGGACGCGGGCGCGACCTGGGACCCGGAGAGCGCGGAGTTCGACGACATCGAGGCCGCCCTCGATGGCGGATTCATGTGGCGCTGCATGGCCTGCGGTTGGGAATGGTGACGGCCTCCCCGGATGCCGCGGAGGTCCGTCGAACCGGGGCCAGAGTGCCGATCCCCCACCTTTGGCGCATCTTCGATGCCATCGAAACCCAGAAGTAGGTAGGGGCCCGATTCACTCAGGTCGACACCTTGCGGGCGACGTAGGGGGCACGCTGCTCTCGCAGCCTGCACTGCGGTGGCCGAACGAGGAGTACGTTGAATGCCCGCGGCGTTCTGCAAGCACGGGACCGTGTGGACGCGTTGCACCCTCTGCAGGCAGGAGTATCTCGACTCCGAGAAGCGCAGGGCCCTTGGCGGCGCGAGGTTCAAGACCGACAGGAACATGGCATTCAAGTGCAACTGGATGGACACTGACTACGTAGGGCCGTGCGGCCCGAGGGGGCGCCGGTGGAACATCCACGAGGCGAGGCATGCCTGGTGCAGCCTGCCCGACAACGAGTGCAACCTCCTTGAGCTCGGCAAGGCCACGAGCGTGTCGGAGTTCCCGTGCTACGAGTGCCGCCTGTTCACGGAGCACGAGATCACGACCGGGGTCATCTCGGGCAAGCGCCCGGGCAAGGGCCTGCGTTTCGACACCGAGCTCATCGGCAAACTTGCCCTCCTGACCACCAGGGGTCCAAAGGACGAGGAGGAGGATCGGTCGGTGTTCGGCTTCCTCCGCATCGACGGCTCGCACCCGCATCCCGAGTACGGCTCTACGATCCTCACCGGAGATCCGGAAACATCGATCAAGATACCCGCGAGGGCAAGGCTCAGGTTCTGGGACTTCTACGCGAACCCGCGCAACCCGACGAAGCTTTGGGGCTACGGTCTGTTCAGGTACGTCCCCGACTCCACCGTCGAGGCGTACCTGGAGGCGCAGCTCGAGAAACTGAATCCGCGGCGCCACCAGCACGAGCACGAGGTCGTCCATGAACTGCTGGAGATCTGGCGGCGGAACACGAGGCTGATGTGACCGTATCCAGTCTCACATTTCATACACCCTCCGGCGTCTTCCTTGAGCATGAATGAGTGCTGTGTACGTCCGGAAATCCTCGCTGCCGTCCCGTTCGAGAACGACAGCATGAAACTGGCGTTGGCCATGCGTGTGGCGGTCGACGGGAAAGGCGGACATCGAGAAGGTTAAAATGCCCGCATGACATGTAGGGATACCATGGGCAAGGGACGAAGGAAGTGCCCGAAGTGCGGGAGCACGCGCGTGATACCATGGTTCTGGGGCCTGCCGACCCCAGAGAGCATGGATGACGTGATGGCGCGCTCCTACCGCGGGGAACTGATGATAGGCGGATGCTGCGTCTCGGACCACGACCCCCACTGGCACTGCAAGGCCTGCGAGCATGACTGGGAATGAGATCTACGCCGACTTCGCCGACGTCTACGCCAAGGGCAGCTACACCCGGCACGGCCGCGAGGTCGCCGCCAAGATGCCCGAGGTCCTCGGGCACCTGGAGCACCGGCCGCAGAAGATCCTCGACATGTGCTGCGGCGAGGGCTCCTTCGCCGTCGAGATGGCGAAGCGGGGGATGCGCGTGACGGGCGTGGACGCCTCCGAGCGGATGCTCGAGATCGCCAACGCCAGGGCCCTCATCGCGAAGGTCACCGACCACGTACGCTTCGAACGCAGGGACGTCCGCGTCCTCCGGTACGACGGCGAGTTCGACCTCGCCACCTGCTGGTTCGACAGCCTGAACTACATGCTCACGACCGACGATCTGGGGAAGGCGTTCGGGGGCGCGGCAAGGGCGCTCAGGCCGGGGGCTTACCTCATGTTCGACATGCAGACCATCCACGGATTGATAAACCACACGAGACGCCACGAACACTGGATCGAGAGGGACTCCGACGGCATCGTCGACATCCACCGCGCGGAGTACGACGAGGACACGGGCATCGCCTCCCTGCACATCACGGGGTTCCTCCACGTCGGTGGAGGCAAATGGCGCAGGTTCGACGAGGTCCACAGACAGCGGGCGTACCCGGAGGACACAATAGCCAGGCTCCTGGAGGAGTCGGGATTCGAGGTCGTCCAGTCGAGCGGCAACCTCGATGGGCTGGCGGACCTCACCATGGAGATCGACAGGATGTGGTGGGTGGCGAGGAGGGCGTAGGCCACTGAAACGGGAAGGAAGGACTCGTTCGTACCACAAATTATTTTAACAAGTTCGTTGTATATATCTATACAATAAAAGCGACCTTAGAAGGCTATGCGGATGATCGAGCAAATGCGAAAAAAGCGCTGAATACGTGAAGACAATGTATGCATTCAATTACAATAGCATCCACATGCCGAACCTCGACACCGTGCTGATGATCGAGAAGCATATCCAGGAGAACAGCGGAGAGCACAGGAGAACGGCGCTATGGAAGTCCCTGCCGAGAAGGCCCCAGTACCAGACCTTCCGGGTCACCGTGGAATACCTGCTCCATTCCGGCAAGATCGCAGAGGACAGCGAGGGGAAGCTCTGCTGGATCTGGGATCCCGACTTCGTGAGGGAGATGCTGAAGAAGAAACACCTGATCATCAGGTGATCATCCAGGAGTCCCAACGTGCCACACAAGGGGAAGAGCATTACAGTCATCTTCGATAATGCGAAGGTTCATGACGCTTACGAGGAATTGAAGCGATCGAAAGGCGAGGATGCGCTCCTGAAGGCACTGAACAAAGCCTTCGATGCCCTCAAGAGGGACCCGTTCTGCGGAATCCAGATCCCGAAGAGACAGTTCCCCAGAGCGTACCGAAACCTTGACAACCTCTGGAAGTACGAACTGCCATCGGGCTGGCGCATGCTCTATTACGTAAAAGGCGATAACGTGAACATCCTCGCCGTCATCCTCGAATGGATAGACCACAAGAGATACGACAGGTTGTTCGGATACTGAACCCGATCAAGTACCTGGTGGGAATGGGAACCCCCAGCAGAGCCGACCGCACGTGGCCAGAACCGGACCGCGAAATCGACTTGGACACCCATAGGGACCCGGAGTCAGGCACCCGCATGGCGCTCCGGGAGACCCGCATCCGGGGGGGGAACTCTAAAAGCACGAGGGATGCGCTGGGAAGGCAGGTGGCTGAGGTTCGACGAGGTCCATGAACAGAGGGCGTACCCCGAGGACACGATAGCCAGGCTCCTGGAGGAGGCGGGCCTCGAGGTCGTCCTGTCGAGCGGCAACCTCGACGGGCTGCCGGACCTCGCCATGGAGATGGACGGGATGTGGGGGGTGGGGAGGGGAGCGTAGGCAACTGTCTCCATGCCGAAGACCTGTCGGCCTTCCATATATCAATCCCGGCGCATTCGACCTGTTCGATGACCATCAAGAACTTTCTATCACTGATAGTTATAAATATTATCACCATTTAGTGATACGTATCACTGATACATTTAAATACTATCACGAGATAATGATACGTGTATGCTGCCGGAGAAGTCCTCCGAACTCGATGATGTCATATCTTCCTACCTCCGTCTCCGGTACAAGCCGGAGTTCCTGATCGAACCAGACCTTGGTCTAGGGGTCAGACCAGACCTGGTCCTTGATGGCGATGATGGAAAGGTAGTCGTCGAGGTCGCGAACAGGGCTTCGGCCGAGGAACTTGCCCACCTTGCGCTCTTCCAGAGGGCGCTCGGAGAGAACGCTCGTTTCGTCCTCGCTGCAAAGGTCGTTCCCCAGAACATCATGGACATCGCAGAGCGGATCGGCATGGAGACGATCGTGCTCCCACAATATCTCACCATCCCTCATGGCACGAAGGGACCGCAGGGGACGCTCACATCTGAGAAGGCCTGGAGGGTATCCTCAAGGCTGCTCAGGGAGAGGAGATGCTCGATCCGCCACATCGCGCTCTCAGAAGGGGTGTCCTATGGTTGGGCGCATCGGACGGTCAAACGGCTCATCTCGAGAGGGATCGTCGTCCAGAGAGGCCATATCGTCGAGCTCGCCGATGCGAACAGGTTGCTCGACGCCGTCGCCTGGGAGCGTCCGTTCGACGACCTTCGGATCGTCGAGCATCCGTCGCCATCCAAGGACCCGTTCGACGTGGCCAGGGAGATCTCGTCCATGTCCTTCGACGACGACGCGAAGGTGCCCTTCACCGCCTTCACGTCGGCAACGCTGTTCGTGGGACACGGCACCCGACACGATGCGATATATTGCTACGCCAATAGCAGGCCCCAGGCCGACGGGATCGCCCGGGACCTCGGCACAGGCGATGGCATTCGCGTCGTCTTCCACCGCCCAGACAGGGACGTCCTCTCGCAGGCGAAGGATGTCGACGGCATCCTCGTGACCAGCCCATCGCAGACGTTGCTGGATCTGGCAGGCTTCGGGTACCAGGGGAGGGACCTCGCCCGCAGGATGGTAGAGCGATATGCCAATCTCTGATCTGGTGAGGGCATCCCGTGAAGAGGTCAAGGCCATCTTCCAATGGACGGCCGAGCGCGAACCGATGGACCGCCCCCCCACCGTCCTGATCGGTGGATGGGCGGTCTACACATACAACCCGTACTACGGTTCGCTCGACATCGACCTCGTCACCAGCAGCCGCACCCGGTCATCGCTGACGAGCCACCTCGTCGATGCCCGCGGATTCCGATGGGAGCGCTATCAGGACGGCCAGGGGAAGTCGGTCGCCAAGCCCGTCGGGAGAGGCCTGTTGAACGTCGATTTCGCCACCCGCGAGACCCCGAGCCTGTACGAGGGCACGAAGGAGGATCTCCCCTTCAGGCTCCTCGACGACAACACGGTCCGGATGGATATGGACGGCATTCCCGTCCCGGTCCCCACGCCATCCCTGCTCCTCCTGATGAAGATGAAGGCCGCATGGGACAGGAACTGGCGGCTCTCTAACGGGAAGAGCACGGACCGTGGATGGGAGACGGGCAAACTGGTCAAGGACCGGGCCGACATCCTGGCCCTCCTCTTCTCGCAGAGGTCGGAGGGCTTCGACCTCGACCTCATCGGCAGTGAGATGGAGAGGCACCCGTTCCTGGAGGAAATGCTGGACGCAATCCACGGCTCCGCGGACGCGGCCGCGATGTACCGCGTGGGATTGCCCGAGGCCAGGGAGATAGTCGAGAGGTTCAAGGCCCTGGTCGTCCAATAGTAAAAAGGCGACCCTCCACATCACGGGGTTCCTCCACGTCGGAGGAGGCAAATGGCGCAGGTTCGACGAGGTCCATGAACAGAGGGCGTACCCCGAGGACACGATAGCCAGGCTCCTGGAGGAGGCGGGCCTCGAGGTCGTCCAGTCGAGCGGCAACCTCGACGGGCTGCCGGACCTCACCATGGAGATGGACGGGATGTGGGGGGTGGCGAGGAGGGCGTAGGCCATTCACTCTATCCTGGTCTTCACGAACTTCTCCGTGTCCTTGTCCATGAAATGGATAAAACAGCCCTTCAATCCGCGGCTCAACAGTACCCGGTAGGTGTTCTTGACGAGATCGACGAACCGGTCCTTGCTCCCTTTGACGACCGTATCGTGCGAGTACTCCTTCTGGCCGATCCATCCCTTGCCGAACCTGTAGACCAGATCGGGACCCCAGATGACGCCGATATAATCGAACTCGAAGCCCTGGGCCGTGTATATGCAACCGATCTGATCGATCCCCTTCGGGTCGTATGCCCAGTAGTTCGACTTCGGTATATTGATGTTCAGCCCGCTGACGTCATCCCGGGCGTTCCAAGGACGCCTGAAGTCCCTGATGACGACATCGTCAACGAGAGTGCCGTCCGGCTTGACCTTCTTCGACCACGGCCAGCAGAACCCGGCGGCCATCCTTGCGGTATTGCCTTCAGCGGCCTTCGCCCGGATCGCCTCCTCGAGGGCGAATGGGGAATCCAATATCTGGAAGTCGAACGCATCGTCCTCGTCCCAGAGGACGTTCGCGGTGCGCTCGATCTCCAAGGTGTGGTTTATCCAGTTCACGAACGCATCCGAGCCCGCGCATCGGAACTGCGCCTCGAGCTGATACTCGAATATCGCACAATCGTTCTTCTTCGCGAATTCCCTTATTAGGTCCACGGAGCCGATCTCCCTTGGTCTCACGACCTGCTTGTCGTCTATGAAGAACACGCATACCTTCGAGGCGTCGATGAGCTCTTGGACCTGATGGATGTCGGTCCTCTTCGACTTTGGGGTGTACATGCTATGACTGTATTCACGGATCCTGTGCGCTTCATCGCAGATGAGGATATCCACCGAATTATACTCCGCGTCGAGATAACTGTTGAAATATTTGAACTGGACGGCACCCTTTGGCCCGATGACCTTCTTGAGCGTCTGGGTGAACGCCTTGGACCCCGTTGCGTACTGTGTATTGTAGCCCTTGAGGAGCAGATCCGCCATCAGGTTTATTGCGATGAGCGATTTCCCGGTACCGGGACCCCCCTTGACGATGACGACGGTCTTCCTGCGGTCGTGGAATCCCTCCCTCGCGAAGGAAAGCACTTTATCGAAAACCACCAGCTGTTCGTCCAGGAGCACGTATTCGGACTTCCCCTTGATTAGGTGCCCGACGTGGTCCATGAGCTTCCTGCTCGGCCGATACTTGCTGTCCTCGATCCGCCTCAGGACTTCGAGACCCTCGCCAGCCTCGAGACTTGCCCTCAGGTAGGACATGAGCTGGCTGACATCATCCCCGGTGAACAGGGGGTACTTTCTCAGCACCTCGGCGAACTTCGGATCGAAGAGGTGATCGCCCGACCTCTGTCTGTAATTATGCAGATAACTGCACGACTGTAGTCGAACAGGAGAATCTGTCTCGTAGAACGCTGTGTGGGTATCCTCGAGATACATCTGGTACTGGCCAACCTGTGCGGACGGGTGAAGGACCTCCCTGTTCCCGCCGCCGACGTAGGTCGTCACCTCGTTGTCACCCGCTGCCGGCTTGCACTGCTCCCACTGTTTCAGCTCGATAATGGTAGCATTATCGCGACGGGCGTCATCCCGCCCGCAGATCAGACAGTCTAGACGCTTGGAGGTCAAAGGCAGCTGTTGCTCCAAGATCACACCGTGGTCGGTCAGGTCCGACTCGCGGAATACGAGGGAGATGGCACGTAGCGAGTTCTGCCATGAACTGATCTCGGACGCAGCAGGATAGTGACGGAAATGGTGGAAGAAGGCATTCCGCATCTTCTCCGAGATCTGGTTCTTCACCGTGTCCGCTATCAGTTGTTCGGTGGTCCCCGAGTAGAGGCGGATGGTATCACCGTATTTCAAGATGTGAAAATGTGTTAAAAGACTTTCCTTCATGTTTTCAATCGATCGTGAGGGGATTGTGAGGGCTCCCCACCCTAAAGCCGCGACGCTCCAGCGTCGCCTTTCCCGTAAAAAAAGGCCGTGATGTGTTGCTAATCCTTTCCTCCGGAAGGGCAGGGCATCCCTCCGGTCAGCAGTACTCGAGCACGCTCCTTCGGTGACTCCCCCGTTCAGATCGCGGTTCCGCGAGCCATCTACGAGGGCTCCTGGCGCTGTCGTGCTCGCCCTGTGACCCTGCGATGGACGCCATACCTGTGGGTGCGGCTGTTATGGGTATAGACCAAAACGGTCGGGACCATCGAGATGACTGGGAACGACCGGTATCCCCGGCCTGAAGCTGGCGACGCCTTTAACGTCGCGTTTTCCCCGACCTCGTCTCCTGCGTCAGGTTGGGGTGTCAGGTCATAGTCGTGTCAATAGAACACGACACGTCATCGCCGAGAAAATGGTTAAATACACCTTTACACTATGTTCTCAAGACGATATGGTCCCCAATAAATGGGAGGAAAACGAATGGCATATCCAGAGCCCATCCCCGTCCTGAAGCAGAAGGACGCGACGGGTTTCCTCAGACGGCTCAGGCGGTTCAAGTTGACCAGATCCCAGAGCGAATTCTACAGCGATGCGAATGAAGAGTACCTGAAGGCGACCCGAAGGT
>JAKEGO010000065.1 GCA_022615805.1 Thermoplasmata archaeon | reverse complement strand
GCCCGCGGTGCAAGAGCAGGCGGCACGGGAAGGACGTGCCCGGGAACGGGAGATCACAAACAAACGTAGCGAGGCGTTCTACGGCACGTCCCTCAGGCCGCGATTCAATGCCCTGAGGAACGTGAGACGGTGCACGTTCGTGAAGGCGCTCCTCGACCTGCCCAACGCTTTGTACCTGTTCGCGAGACCGCATCTGTCTTTCGGCGGGAGACCGCCGATATTACGGGGGGAAATGGTGTAGAACGAGGCGGATCTCGGAGAAAAATGGAAAAGGAGACCGTCAGTCAATAAGGACCCTGCTTATGTTAACTGATCCGGCACTCGTTTTCAACGTCATCAGTGAGGGCTTTTGGGAGGCCATCCGGGCCCGCACCGGCCTCGAAGGCCAGTCCCGGCATGGGCGGAGCGGACCATCCCGCCGCTCCAGAGGGAATAGGAGAAGGTCCGGCTGAAACTCGAAGGCGTCAGCGCCCATTGCGCTCTCCGGAGCGTTATCGGCGGGATCGGTTTAAAGGTTGTCGGCATTTGCCGGCGGGTCCTTCCGCCCGGGAGTCCTGCCATCGCCCGTTCTGTCAGCGCCCCAACTCCTGGCCTGGGAATTGGATCGATGGTCACTGCACCCATTGGGGAGCAAGGCGATACCCGGCGAGTCAAGGACCATTTGAGCAGGGCAGGCCCATCCGACACTCATATCTCGATGGCAAAGGATGGTCCGTTTTTCCCAGGGCTTTTTACCTCGTGGCATCTGGAACGATTGGAATTGATGACACTCGGTAAAAAGGCCTGTGCGAAAAAGTGGGGCGAAAGGTATATATCGCCCCACCATTTCCTCGTACCCCTATGGTGGTCAGATGTCCAAGAGTATGTACCGCCACATGGCGGAGGCCTGGAGGCGGCCGAACGACGGCGAGACGAAGGCGCTCTACAGGGAGCGGCTGATCCAGTGGAGACAGGAGCCGTCCATCACTCGCATAGAGGGACCGACGAGGCTCGACCGGGCGCGGCAGGCCGGCTACAAGGCCAAGCAGGGCTTCGTCATGGCCCGGGTCCGCGTGAGGCGCGGGGGCCTCCAGGTCAGGATGATCAAGGGAGGGCGGAAACCGAGGCAGAAGGGCATCAACAAGATCACCATGGCCAAGTCCATCCAGCGCATCGCGGAGGAGCGCGTGGGGAAGAAGTTCCCGAACCTCGAGGTGCTCAACTCCTACTGGGTCGCGGAGGACGGCAGGCACAAGTACTACGAGGTCATCCTCGTGGACCCGTTCCATCCGGCGATCGAGAACGACAAGGACATCGGCTGGATATCCGAGCCGCAGCACAGGGGGCGCGCCCACCGGGGGCTCACCTCCGCCGGGAAGCGCGGCCGCGGACTGTTCCACAAGGGCAAGGGGGCCGAGAAGCTCCGCCCGTCCATTCGCGCCCACGATGGCAAGGGTAAGTAACGCTTAAATACACCCTTTGACGAGGTAGGAAGGAGGCAGGGGGGCGTCCGGAGATGGAGATCAAGCTGTCGGAACTCAGGCACGGCACCGAGCTCATAAAGCGCGGGTTCGCCGCGATGCAGAAGGGCGGCGTCATCATGGACGTCACCAACGCGGACCAGGCGCGCATCGCCGAGGACGCCGGCGCGGTCGCCGTCATGGCCCTCGAGCGCGTGCCCGCGGACATCAGGGCCACCGGCGGCGTCGCGAGGATGGCCGACCCCGTGAAGGTCCTGGAGATCAAGGAGACCGTCAGCATCCCCGTCATGGCCAAGTGCCGGATCGGGCACTTCGCCGAGGCGCAGGTCCTCGAGGTCCTCGGCGTCGACATGATAGACGAGTCCGAGGTGCTCACCCCGGCCGACCCGTTCTTCCACGTGGACAAGACGAAGTTCACGGTCCCGTTCGTCTGCGGCGCCCGCGACCTCGGCGAGGCCCTCAGGCGCATCCACGAGGGCGCGGCGATGGTCCGCACCAAGGGGGAGGCGGGCACGGGCAACATCATCGAGGCCACCCGCCACATGCGGGCCATCCTCGGCGCCATCCGCGAGCTTAAGGGCAAGGAGGAGGACGAGCTCGTGCACTACGCCAGGGAGATCGCCGCGACCCCCGAACTGGTCATCGAGACGGCAACGCTCCAGCGGCTGCCGGTCGTCAACTTCACCGCGGGCGGCATCGCGACCCCCGCCGACGCCGCGATGATGATGCAGATGGGCGCCGACGGCGTCTTCGTGGGCTCGGGCATCTTCAAGTCGTCCCAGCCGGAGCGCATGGCGAGGGCGATCGTCGAGGCTGTCCACCACTTCGACGACGCGTCGGTCATCGCCGAGGTGTCCAAGGGGCTCGGCGACGCCAAGAGGGGCATGGACCTCAAGGAGATCGAGGCGACGGTGAGGCTGCAGGACAGAGGCATATGAGGGGCGTGGGGATCGGAAGGGAGCCGGTACCCGGATCTCGTTGAAATGCATCCATTGGCAAATGGCAAGTGAGACGCCTCCCTGGGTGTACGTCCACATCGACGAAAGATATTTATCCGATGTAGACGTATAAGACTACGTGAGCTACACCGAGGTCAAGGAGAGGGGAAACGCGAGGTACTTCTACCGCGTGCGCTCGGTGCGCCGGGACGGGAAGGTCGGAAAGGACCGCGTCTACCTCGGGAGGGATCTCTCGGGCGACGAGCTCGCCGTCCGGGAGGAGAGGGCCGACAGCGAACTGTACATCCTCAGGGGGCTGCTGACCGACGACGAGGTCGAGGAGCTCGAAAGGGTCCGGCAGATGTACGCTACCCTGCCCGAGGCCAGCAGGCGGAACAGGTACGAGGCCTTCGTCGCCGAGTACACCCACGACTCGACGGCCATCGAGGGGAACACCCTTTCCCTCCGGGAGAACGCGATGCTCCTCTTCGACGGCGTCACGCCGCGCCACGGCGAACTGCGAGAGGTCTTCGAGGTCCTCAATCACCGGGACGCCATCGACCTCCTCCTCGACCGCGAGAGCGACATCGACAGGAGGATGGTACTCGAACTGCACAGGGTCGTCTGCCAGAACACGCTCCCGCGCCACCTGGAGGGGCAGCTCGGCGTCTACAGGACCGTCCAGGTCCGCGTGGGAGGCACCGATTGGCGCCCACCCGCGCCCGAGGACGTGCCGGAGGACATGGCCATCCTCCTCTCGTGGCACACGAGGAACCGGGACCGCCTCCACCCCGTCATCGTCGCAGCCTATTTCCACGTCGCCTTCGAAACCATCCACCCGTTCGTCGACGGCAACGGCCGCGTCGGCCGCCTCCTCATGAACCACATCCTCCACGGGGGAGGCTTCCCGATGGTCAACATCCCGTTCAGGGAACGCCAGCGATACTATGCCTGCCTCGAGGCCGGCCAGGAAGGGAACCTGAGACCGTTCGTGGAACTGCTCATGGCGTCGATGAGGAAGGACGAGCTGATGGTCTGAAGGACACGAACAACCATAAATATCCGCGAGAACATGATACTCCCGATGGGACCAAAGGTGTTCACGCGGTGGGAGCTCGTCCTCCTCGTCCTCGCCATCGTCCTCCCGTTCGCGGTCGTCAACGCATACCTGT
>JAKEGO010000064.1 GCA_022615805.1 Thermoplasmata archaeon | reverse complement strand
GGTCCTCCTCGGTGCAGCCGTCCGCCTCGTACCCGCGCCAGGGGTCGGCCTCCTCCTGGTCCTCCGAGTTCCAGAAGCCGACCACGCCGCTCCCGTCGTCGTAGCTCTGGTGGCCGCCGTGCATCACCTCGAACCACATGATGGCGCCCCGGTTGAGGTTCTCCATCGTGGGCTCGAGGGAGGTCGTGAAGACGCTGCTGTATCCCGCCTTCTCGGCGTAGAAAGGAATGACCTCCGAGCAGGTCATGTCCGGATAGTACATCCCCTCGCCCCTGTCGCCGGGATAGTTGGTGTTGCCCTCGTCGATGGCCTCTCCGGACTCGGTCCAGTAGGGGGAGGCGCCCGCGGGCCCGACGTAGGCCGTGCCCCAGTATTCCGAGGCCCGCTCGTTGAACCTGTGCTGGTAAGAGACCCAGGACTGCGCGACGGAGTACGGCGCCTCGACCTCGGACTCGTCATCCACGATGTGGAAGACGGGCCTCGACTCCGAGCGCGAGCCCGTGATCCTCTTCCCCTCGAAGGGGTCGACCAT
This sequence comes from Thermoplasmata archaeon, assembly GCA_022615805.1. GTDB lineage: Archaea > Thermoplasmatota > JAKEGO01 > JAKEGO01 > JAKEGO01 > JAKEGO01. Next base: position 11,429 of record JAKEGO010000064.1, on the reverse strand, counting down.
CGGGTTCACCGCGGGATTCGCGAAGACGAGGGCGGGGTAGAGAGCGTTCCGCGACACCCACATGGCCTGGTCCGCCGGGGTGCCGAAAACCCTCCCTGGCATCGCGACCCCGACGAAGGTCCGGTCCCACGCCTGGCCCAGGTTGAGGTGGTCGGCGACGGTGACGATGCTCTCCTGGCCCGGACCGTCGAGGCCCAGGGCCCCGAGGAAGTCGTACACGCGGTGGCCCGTCAGGACCATCGAGCCGACGCTCGGGGGCTGCCTCGTCTGGAACGCCCTCGCCCAGTAGGCGTTGTGCCATGCCACCGGGCCGTTCAGCTCCGGGTGCGCGTCCGTGACAAGGAGGGGCGCGCCGTGGACCGCGGCAGCGTAGGCCGCCGGGCCGATGGACGTCCCGCGCTCGTCCTGCGCTTCGGGACCGTTGCTACCGGGGTACCAGTGCTTCCAACCGTCGATGGTCGTGAAGACGACGGAGTCCTCCCCGGAGAGGCCGGAGATCATGGAGTACGCGTCCCCGTGCGACCTGACCTCCGAGACGTCGATGGATGGCTCGTCCCAGGAGCGGAAATCGAACTTGCCCCCGACGCCCGAGTAACCCCCGAGGTTGAAGAGCCGGACCTTCTCGACGCCGAGCCTGTCGAGCGCCCTCCTCGCCGAGGACGGCACCGACGATGGACCGACGAATATCAGGGGGAGGTTGCGCATCGACGCGTAGACCGCGGCCTGCCCGGCGGACGCCAGCATGTTGGCGGAGATGGGCGTCTCGGTGTGTTCCCACGAGTACTCGACCGTGAAGTCGCCGCCGCTGCCGTCGAGGCTTATCACGGCGATGCTGTACTGGCCGGTCCCGAGGCTCCCGAGCTCGAGGCGCTTGGGGCTGGAGTCGTCCATCGCGGACGCCATCTCCTCTCCGGAGGGCCCGAGGAGGACGAGGCCGAGGCTCGCGGGGGCGTCGAGCTCTATCATGACATCGCCGGACATGTAGGCGACCTGGTCGGGCAGGTCGACGACGGTCCCGGGGTATGATTTCACCCTGATGTTGTAGTACGCCCTCCCGAGCTCCTCGGTCTGCACGGGCGCGTCGACCCCCTTGGTGGGCATGTACGTGACGGCCGCCTGCCATTCGCCCTCGTGGTACGCGATCGAACGGCAGTCCTCGTCCGGGGGGTCGAAGGGCCTGTAGAGGCTCCCGTCGAAGACGTTCCAGTCCTCCGACGCGGACACCTCCCCGATGGCGAGGTCGTAGAGCTGGAGGTCGAGGTCCTTCCCCCGCTCGGTGGCGCTCGAGCCGTCGGGGCCGATCGTCTGCCCCGCCCAGGTCCAGTTGAGGTGGGCCGTGACGTACTCGTACCCATCGGGCACGTCGAAGTCGTGCAGGTCGGGCTCGACCGGGTCCGGCAGCTTGTTCCCGGAGAAGTCGATCACGCGCACCTCGCCGCCGGCGAGCTCGCCGCCCACAGACCCGGCGACCTGGGCCATCTGGTCGGCGATGTCGGGCTCGACGGGGACGACGACGGCCTCGCGCGAGTACTCCCAGTTGTCGAGGGCGAGGGCGGCCGAGGTCTCGAAGGGGTCGGTCCCGTAATGCGCGGTCCGCTTCCCCTCGTACGGGGCGTCGCCGATGACGTCGACCCTGTCGAGGGAGTGTCCGTTGACGGCGAGCCAGTCTCGCATGAAGTAGGTGACGCCCATGGTGTCGTTCAGCGCCCGGTCCTCCGGCGAGGAGGCGGTGCCCTGGTCGCGGTAGTAGAGCAACGGAGCGGCGTAAAGGGCGTCTCGCCCCGCGAACACGGCCGTCGGCAGCGCCGCGAGGTAGCACAGGTCGTCGTCGTAGCTGTCCGGGTCGTACCCGACGAGGGTCGCCCTCGAGACCGGCACTATGGGCTTCCATCCGGCGTTCGCGACCCCCGCGATCGATCGCTCCCTCCCCGAAGGGGCCGAGGACTCCAGGCATCCAGCGAACGAGACGGTGACCAGCATTGCAGCTGCGAGGACGGCGACGTGCCTCATGGTATCCTGCATCCAACCGCCAGTCGGTAGAAAAACGTATCGATTCCCGGCCATCGGCGGTGCGGCGGGAAAGCGCGGACGAGCCTTGCCCCGATGGAGCGCGCCGCCGCCGCGCCCCTCAATGGACCCAGCGCGTCAGCCGGTCGACGGCCGACCGGCCGATGGCGCCGCCGCCCCTCCACGCCATGACGAGGGCGAACATCACGACCGGCAGGAGGAGGACGCGCGCGATGACGACGAACCGGTCATCGACGCCCGGGAGGAGGGCATCCAGGAGGAGGGCGAGGGCGGCGAGGACGATCGCGAGGGCCAGCCACACTTTCGGCATCGCCCCTGCCCTCGGGGCCTCCACGCGGTAGTCCCGGTCCTCGCCGGTGTACCCGAGTTGCTTCTGGACGGGGAGCTCCCCGCGCTCGCCGCCGAACTTGTCCGTCAGAGAGCCGAGCCAGTCGTCGATGTCCTTCGGTCCCTCCCCGCCCGCTTCCGGATGATGCCTCGGTCTTCCAGGAGGGTCGTCCTCATCGCCCATGACACCCGGATGGCGCTGCTGGGACCGGCCCATCGGCTCCGGGTACTGGTCGTCGTACGCATCGGCCTGGCGGCCCAGCCACTCGTCGGTCTCCTCGTCTCTCCGTGCCATCGCCCCACGGTCCCTGGGAGCATTCTCACCTGCGGAGGAACCCCATTATCTCCCGCTTGAGGAGGTGGTATGCGACTATGTTGCCGTACTCCCTCGAGAGGGCGTACCCTCGCGCCATCAATTGCTCGTGGAATCCGCTCGGGAGGAATATCGCCCCGTGGTTGAGCTCGAGCCCCCTGAACTGAGCCTCGATGGCGATGCGGATGAGGTTCCTCATGGACTCCTCGCCATATCCCTTCGGTATGAGCACTATCTCCTCGGTCAGGTCGCCGCATTCGAGGGTGTGCATGACGTCGCCGGCGAGCAACGGCCGCTTGGGAAGCGCCGGGAGAAGGAGTTCGCACGGTTTGTCCCCGGGGACTTCGGCGATGACCTCCCGCTCACCCCTCCTGACGTGCCACAGGCGGACCTTCCCCGCCCTGGTCCTGTCGATCCTTATGGTGCTCTCCTCGGGGAGGTGGCGCCCCGTCTCGACCCACCTCTCGCCGACGAGTATCTCGATGGGTATCGCCGTGCCCTTGGGGTAGACGCCGCCCGACCGGGCGGCCTCGGCGATGTCGAGGTCCTTGAGGACGATCCCGCCGTACCTCCGCAGCGAGACGGCGTCCTCGGCGACCCGCCTCGCGTAATCCTCGAGCTCGTCCTTCATCCAATCGATGACGGCTCCCGATATCCTCTCCGCGCCGGCCCTCTTCATGATCCGCCGGACCGGGGCCCGGAAGAGGACCGTCTGCTGGTCGCTCTCGAAGGTCCGCGCCTTCGGCTTGAGCCGGAGGGTCGCCTCCTCGATGTCGGTCGCCTTGATGATCTTCCTGCCGTCCTCGTTGCAGATGCTGATGGCTTCCTCGCCAATGCGGGTGGCGTACTCCTCGAGCGCCTTTCGCAGGTAGAGGGTGCCTGCCGGGCGGACCCTGGCGGCGCCCCCGCGCCTTAGAAGTCTCCTGACAGGTGAAACGAACAGTTCAGGCATCAAGCCACCTGAAACCCTTATATCGTGCGAGGTAGTTAATGCTTATGGTATGGACGCTGGCCATGAGGATCCGATGGTGGTGGTCCTTGATGCATCCTCCCTTTCCAAGGGGTGGCAACCTGGGCCCAACGATTCCGTCTTCACGTCGCGTTCGGTATGGGCCGAGATACTCCTCGGGGGGACCCCCTGCTTCGAGGTGAAGGTCGAGCAGCCGAGCCGCAGGTCCGTCAGCTCCGTACTCGAGACGGCGATAGCCACCGGGGACGACGCGCGCCTCTCGAGGGCCGACGTGGACCTCATCGCGCTGGCGATGGACGCCCGGGGCACGTTGATCACGGAGGACTTCTCGATCCAGAACATCGCCGAGGTCCTCGAGATCCCTTGGACGAGCATCGGCACGCCGATGACCGAGGTCCGCAAATGGCGTTACCGGTGCAAGGGGTGCCTCAAGGTCTTCGAGGAATCCCACGACGCATGCCCGGTCTGCGGAGCGGCGCTCCGGACCTACGGGGGCTCCAGGAGGTGACGGCATGTTGTCAAGTGCCCCCCGACGGGCCGTTCCTGCCGTGAGGCCACCCCGGGACGTCGGTGCGGACACCGCGGGCAACCGTTCGTTCTCCTTTGGGAGGGCGCCATGACCTCGAGGGACCTTCCCTTCGGGGTATCGCTCATCGCGCGCACCGAGATCGCCCTCGGCGCTGCCTTTGTCATCGGCGGGACCGTCCTGAACCTCTGGGCAGGTGCCCTCGCGGGGACGCCCACCCTTTTCGCGTCCTATGGGGGCCGCTCTCTCGCGCTCATCGGCGCGGTCCTCGCGGTCCTGGGTGCCCTCGACATCGCCGCCGGCGTCTCGGTGACGTGGGCCCGGCCGGCGGGATACGCCGCAGCCGTGGTCGGGACGTCCCTCTCCATCGGGGCGACGGTCTACCTCGCGACTCTCGGTTTCCTCGTCGGCCTGATGAACCTGTTCGTGAACGCCGTCGCGCTCGCGTACCTGCTCCGAGGCGAGGTGCGCCAGGAATACCTCTGATGGAGCTCCGCGGGCCTGGACGTTCCATCCGTATCAGGGCCTTCCCGTCCCCATCGCGGACCTCGCGCAACTGACGAGGGCCCGAGGATCGCGGACCGTGATGACGTACGACCTTCCATCCCTGGTGTCCACCCTCACGCCGACGTTCCCGGCGGCGATGTACCCGCGGGACCCGTCGCGACCGAACCTGTATCCGTATCCCAGATGATCACTGAGCGGACGGACGGCGACCTCCTGGATGGCAACGATCTCCGTCAGGGGCAGCCGTCTCCTGAATGGGCCGAAGCCGAAGGCCATCCCGTTGCGGTCGCACAGGACGTGAAGGCGGCCGAAGAGGATGAGCAGGACGGAGATGGTTGCAACGAACAGACCTGCGTGAGGAAGCGTTCCTCCGTTCGGGTCGAGGAACACGAGTGCCAGCGGGAGGACGAAGAGAAGGGGTATCCCGACCGCATAGAGCGCGGTCATTACGATGACCTCTTCGTAGGGCCCGGAATGGAACGGAAGCCCGGCGTCGTCGTCAGCGGATCCCTCCACGGAATGGGCGGTGAGGGTCCCCGGAACGTCCTCATTCGACCTTCCGCCGGCCCGCGAACGGCCCGGTGAGCGCCGGGGCGCCTTCATGGACCAGGGTGCCATCGCCATCCATCGCGTACGTGCCAAATATACCTATTGCCACGTTTGATCCGCTGTCTTCCCGCATGCAAGCACACGGTCCACGTCGGGCGCTATCCACTGGCATCAGCGGATGGGGGCGCGATCGGATCATTCGTCGGGAGGGGGAGTCCCTCTCGCCCGCGTCAATATCGCTATATAGGCCAAGGGCCTTGATGGCGCGAGGAGATGTCATGCAGGCGATAATCGAGACGAGCAAGGGAACGATCGTCTGCGACCTCTTCGCGGACAAGACCCCGAAGACGGTCCAGAACTTCGTGAAGCTTGCCAGGGAAGGGTTCTACAACGGTCTGAAGTTCCATCGCGTGATCGACGACTTCATGGTGCAGACCGGCTGCCCGAAGGGTACGGGGACCGGGGGTCCGGGCTACCAGGCCGACTGCGAGCTCGTGCCCTCCGTCAGGCACCGACGCGGGTCCCTCGCGATGGCACATGCCGGGACGTGCCAGCACGAAAAGGGCTCGGGCAGGAAGGTCAAGGGCACCTGCTCAAACGGGTCGCAGTTCTACATCACCCACGTGGCGACCGATTGGCTGGACGGCGTTCACACCGTCTTCGGCCAGGTGACGAAGGGCCAGGAGGTCGTCGATTCGATCCGTCAGGGCGACAGGATGGTCAGCGTGACCATACGCTGAAGATCCCGCCACCGTCCCGACGGGCGCCACGGACGGCGATGAAGGAGAAATGTAGATACGCTGGCAGGTCCAGCGTGCGGAGCGAGGACAATGAGCGACGAGAGCGTCATCGACATGCGCGCCTGGGCCGTCGAGGTCAAGGGCGATGCCCTCCTTATGGCCCGCGAGGGCGAGGCCCGCGACATTCCCCTGGCCTCGGTCCGCTCCGTGCTGTGGTCCAGGGTGCCCGGCCTCCCGCGCTCGGCGCTCAAGTGGGGCGTCGCCCTGCTGTTCGTCCCCTACATCCTGCTCATGCTCCTATCGCTCGCGTGGATAGTCCTCGGCCTCCCCGCCTTCGAGGCGTTGGTCTTCCCCGTCATCGCGCTCGTCCTCGCCCCCGGCCTCGGTATCGTCCTGATCGTCGGGCACACCCTGATCGGCCGCAGCGCCCTGGACATCCAGGCGGGGAACGGCACCGTGGTCATCGTCGGTCCGCGCGAGGACCTCGGGCGCGTGAGGGCGCGTATCAACGCGAGGCGCGTGGCCCTCGGCTCCAGGGACGAGGTCGCCGAGGACGCGGTCCTGGACGCGGACGAGGAGGTGTTCAGGCGCGTCGAGCGCTCGGGCGCGGGAGGCGTCGGGATGCTCGAGGACATCGACGCGTGCGTGCGCTGCGGGAGCCTCGACCTCCGGCCGCCGGGGCTCGGCGACGCCGCCGTCCCGGGCACCTTCGACGTCACCGGGTACGTCGTGTGCGACAACTGCCATCTGACGGCCGTCCCGCTGTCCTTCCCCGACGGGGATGCCTACCTCGACTTCCTCCGCAGCCTGGCGGTGGCGGACGGAGGGTGGTACGACGGCGGCGGCGTGGGTCCCGCAGCTCGGTTCCAGGAAGGCCTCGAGTCGCATTCCACGGTGCCCCGCCGAGCCTCTCCATCCCGACGGTGATCGATGGATGAGGTGACGGCCACCCGCCCACGGGGAGCGATGAAACGGAGGCGCGATATCCATCAAGGCAAAGGAGTACGGGTTCACATGGCGGCCCGGATGGTCGTTCTCGAGGATGAGGACGCTCAGGGCGTGCAAGCGTCAGTACTGGTACCGCTATTACGGGAAGAGGTTCATCGCGCGGCCCCAGCGGCCGCTCCTCCTCGACCTCCTTAGGCTCTCCTCCCTCGCCCTGGAGGCCGGCTCCGCGGTCCACCTCACCCTGGAGGAGCTGATAAAGGACCTCCAGCTCACGGGGAGGGTCGCCGACGAGGGGAAGGCCCTGTCGATCGCCGAGAGGAAGTTCGAGGTCATGGTGAGGAACGTACGGCTCTTCGAGGACAGGTATGGCAGTGGGGTCTCGGATGCCGACCTGCAGCGGAACCTCGATAAGGTGAGGGAGGCGGTGCGCGGCTACTTCCGGACCTCATGGCCAGGCCTCCTCGCCTCGGTCCCTCCCGAAGGGAGGCCACTCTGGGTCGTCGACCCGGAGGGGTTCGGCGAGTTCAGGTTCGAGGGGCTGAAGGTCTTCGCGAAGCCCGACCTGATCTTCCGTGGAGGGGACGGCGCGTGGTGGGTCGTCGACTGGAAGACAGGCCGGCCGAACGACGACGACCTCGACCAGGTGATGTGCTACATGTTCTTCGCGCACGAGGTCTTCGGCATCCCCCTCGAGGGGATGACCGGCGCTGTCGAGTACCTGTCCCTCCATGACCAGCCAGCCGTGACCGTGAAGGGGGGCGAGGTCGACCCGGTCCGCCTCCGCACGCGCATATTCGAGGAACTGGCGGAGGTCGAGTCTCTCTGCGCGGACGTGGAGCAGAACGTCCCCCTGCCGATCGAGGCGTTCCCCAGGAGCGCCACGTGGCGCAACTGCGGATGGTGCAACTTCCGCGAGATCTGCGGGCCGGAGCTCGGCCCCGGGCCGAAGGGCCTCATGGGCTATGACGAGGATGCGCCATGATCCCACATGCCGTCCTGCCGATCCGGAAGGGACCAAGGACGCGCGAGGGGCTGCCGCGCTACTGGGAGATCGATGCCGCGAGGGGCGCCGCGCTGGTCAACCTCGTCGCGTTCCACGTCCTTTTCGACCTCTGCTACTTCGGTGACCTGCAACTCGACCTCGACGGTGGCCCGTGGTTCTGGTACACCCGCCTGTCGGCATCGGCCTTCATCATCCTGGTGGGCGTTTCAATTGCGATATCCCGGGGCAGGGCGGGGAGCGGAGCGGACGGCATCGCGGAGCGCCGGTGGACCCGGGCGAACGCCGTCCGCGGCGCAGCCATCCTCGGATGGGCCATGGTCATCACGGCGATGACCTGGCTCGCCATCCCGGGCGATCTCGTAGCCTTCGGCATCCTCCACCTGGTCGGGATCTCTGTCCTCGCCGCCCCCCTTCTCCTTCGGACAGGCAGGTACGCCGGCGGGACCGGGGCCATCCTCGTCCTGATCGGCATCGTGGCCTCCAGGGTCCGGGTCGGGATGCCGTGGCTAACATGGCTCGGCCTGCGGCCGGAGGGCTTCACGACCGTGGACTACTTCCCTCTCCTGCCGTGGATCGGCGTCGTCCTCATCGGCATCTGCATCGGCCAACGCGCCTACCCCCGGGGGAAGAGACGGTTCCGCGCCCCCGACGCCTCGCGCGTTCCACCCGTCCGCTGTCTCGCCTTCCTCGGCAGGAACTCGCTCGTGCTCTACCTTGCCCACCAACCGGTCGTCCTGGCGGCGCTGCAGTTGGCGGGAGCGATCGACATCGTGGGCTGAGGCCAGTCCAGTCTGAGGATGGCCCTTATCGACGGTGTTCTCTACGATGAACCGGCATCGCGCGGGTGACGTGCATTGATGCGTCGTATAAGTGGCTGAGGGGAGGCATCAAAATGGTTGAAAGCCAATGCAAAATGGATGCAAACCACGACAATATGGTTTGACTCCTATGCCATTTGGATTGAAACCAATATTATATAGGTCCTCGTGAATGACCTGCCGATGACCCGAGCGAGGCCGCGTCCAAGGACTGCATCGTGCGAACGACAGCCCCTTCGCATGGACATCGCGTATCCGGTGAGCCCCTCCGATCCGGAGGTCCGTCGCAATTCCTGTGGTCGAAGGTCGGACCCCTGCGCGGACCGGGCCCCCATCGAGAACGCGATGGCCCCTGCCATGCAGCCGTTCCGCACAATCCCCCTTTTAAGGGGCGCCGATGCTTCGTTCGGGTCATCTCAAGGATGGTGAATGGCATGGACCTGAAGAATCCTGTGACCGTGGCGATTATCATCGTCATCGGCATGATCGTGCAACTGATCGATGGAATGCTCGGGATGGGATACGGGGTGACCTCCTCCTCCTTCCTGATAACCGCAGGGCTGGCGCCCGCGGTGGTGTCGGCCTCCGTCCATACGGCGGAGATGGGCACGACGTTCGTATCGGGCGTGTCCCATTACAAGTTCGGGAACATCAAGAGGGACATCGCCTTCCCCCTTATCGGGACCGGCGTCCTCGGCGGCATCCTCGGCGCATACTTCCTCTGCAACGCCGACCCGGTGCTCGTGAAACCCCTCGTGGCGATCATACTCCTCGCGATGGGAGTGCGCATCTTCCTGAGGTTCGCCGCCCAGAGGAAGGTCCACTTCTCCGGGAAGGACTTCCGGAAGGCGCACCTGATGCCGCTGGGATTCGTCGGTGGCGCGATGGACGCCTTCGGCGGGGGTGGGTGGGGTCCGGTCTGCACGACAACGCTGGTGTCGACCGAGCGGAAGGAGCCCAGGTACGTCGTCGGCTCGGTGAACTTCGCCGAGTTCTTCGTCACGGTGGCGATCACGGCGACGTTCGTCTGGCAGCTGGGCCTGGAGAAGTTCCTGTGGTGGGTGACGATCCCGCTGGTCCTCGGTGGCGTGGTCGCCGCCCCGATCGCGGCATGGGCGTGCAAGCGCGTCAGCCCCTACACGCTGGGTGTGTTCGTGGGCGCCCTGCTGATCACGACCAACGCCAGGACCATCATGACGAGCCTCCCGGAAGCCCTCGAGATCGACCCCTGGCTGAAGACGCAGACGGAGAAGGACATGTTCACGCTCATCATCGCCCTCTGGATGATAAGCATCATACTGACGGTATGGATGATGAGGAAACAGCACCGTCTCGAGATAGTGAAGGCGGAGCGCCAGGAGGCGCTCAGGGCGCTAGGCAAGGAAGACCCAGGAGCCGGTGCGCGGAAGGCCGAAGATGCCGAGCCCGAGGAGAACGCAGGGTCCAACGGCTCGGAGCCGTTCGCGGACGACATGGACCGGAAGCCATGCTGCGCTGAGCGGGAAGAGCCCGCTTCGGTCCCGACCGCGAAGGTCCCCGGGAAGGCGCGTCCCCGGAAAGGTCAGGGGCCCGCAAAACGTTGAAGACGCATGTCCGATCCGCCCCGCGCATGCCCGGTGCGCGGGGCATCCCCCTTTTTCATCGCGAATGGTCGGAAGGGCGAATTCTCAAGAAAACATCGGAGAATCAGGTCCTAGCGCTCCGATTGTAACATGTTTTCTAATGTGTTTAAATATCGAGGTCGAGAGTGGAATGCAGGGGGGAGGAGAGAAAGGTCCGCGGTTTCCACGGACACTCCCATGCCCGTAGCGTCACGGGCGGGCGTAATCTCTCCGAAACCTCTAACCAGCATCCGAGGAGGGGCCTTTGGGCTACACCCCGTCCGGCGACGGACCATCCACCGCTCGTCCGGGCGACACCTCGTTTCTTACCCCCGGCCCCTCCGCACCTTTTACGTACTTTTTCGAACATCGGTCCTTCATTTCTGACTAAAGCTCCGATCTGAGAAAAAGTACGTACAAAAAGGGACTACCCTTTATTCCAACAATCTCAGAGGCGGGTAGGCCTGCCCTGTCAAAGTCTTCCTTGACTCACTTGGTTGAGCCTTGTTCCTCGCTGTCGATAGTGACCATCGATACGATTCCCAGGCCAATAGCTCTATGATGAGAGACGGGGTCCAATGCGGAGTCGGAAGACGGGTATGCCTGCCCTGTCAATGTCTTCCTTGATCCAATTGGTAGAGCCTCGTTCCAAAATGAGAATCGTGACCATCGATACGATTCCCAGGCCAATAGCTCTATGATGAGAGACGGGATCCAATGCGGAGTCGGACGACGGGTAGGCTTGCCCTGTCAAAGTCTTCCTTGACTCAATTGGTTGAGCCTCGTTCCAAAATGAGGATCGTGACCATCGATACGATCCCCAGGCCTACCGGTTGACCGGCTGCGAGGATCTGATGGGAAAAGGGAACGGGCTCGCGGGGGTCGACCCCAAAAGGGTTCGGAACCCAAGGGGAAGACGCGTGATTTCGGACTTCCAAGCGGCCTTAGGATACGTGATGTAGTTGCTTTACATGCACCCCCGTTCGTTGACCCCGGACAGGGGAACTTCATCATCCGCGGATATCCTTATATAGAGCGTATGATGATGATATCATCGAATACAAATCCCGCGCGGCAGGACCAATGTCCCCAGGCCCCT
>JAKEGO010000063.1 GCA_022615805.1 Thermoplasmata archaeon | reverse complement strand
CTATTAGACGATCTTAATCGAGGCATATGGCTTCGACATCGCCAGCATGGCAGGCGAAGGCAACATCACCTTGACCGTCTACGATATGGTGAACAACAGCGCGAGCGTCATCCTCCCGTATGGCATCGACGTGACCGATCCGGCTTTCTCGTCGGTCGTATGGGTGGAGGGTTCGGACTACCTGTACGTGGACACCGGGACGCTGATCTTCAGCAATGCAATGGCTATACAGCAGGGCGCCTCGGCGACTTGGACCGTGACCGACAACATCCGCCTCGAGACCATGGAATACTCAGATGAGACATCGTCGAACGTCGACGGCCCGACCGCGATCGTGCCGCTGACCGGCACCAGCCAATCGTCCTACGGCGTCTACTACTTCGACGCGTCATCCGTCGACACAGACACGCCGGTGACACTGACGCTCAGGGACCACGTGGGCAACTCCGTCACGGCGAACCTCGCGTACCGCCTCGACGACAGCGTACCCGTGGCCGCGCTCGATATGGACAACCACGACATCATCTTCGACGACTACTTCGCCCTCGAGCAGGACCCGACCGGCTGGTACGTCAACGTGTCCGGCCAGGCGATCGACGCCGGTGGCGCGGGCGTCCAGAATGTCGAGATCTCGATCGATGGCATGATCGTCACACCGGTGCTCCACACGCCGGGATGGGCGCTCTGGTGGTACCATAGCACCCCGCTGAACGAGACAGGCTGGCACAACATCGAGTGGACCATCAGCGACCGCGTCGGGAACAGCGACACCGGTTCCATCGACGTCTACAGGCCGCACTGGAACGCGACGGCGACGGAGGTCCGGTCCCTCAACGACGAGGACATCCTCGACCTCAGGCCAGACCAACCCTTCCACCTGTGGCTGCAGGTGCAGACCTCAGGCATCATATGGCTCGCGATAGACCACTTCGGCGACAATCCGACGGAGAACGAGGACCCATTGAGGACTGGCTTCCACTACTTCAGCATGGAGCTCGCCGACGAGACGCCATTCGAATCGGCCTCGCTGCGCGTGTACTACAGGCAGCAGGAACTCGACAACGAGAACCTCACCGAGGACGACCTCCTCGGCATCGGGTTCTACAACGAGATCTCCGGGGAATGGGAGCTCTACGCCGACACTGGCGTGGTCGACCTCGAGCCCGCGGTGCCATTCGGCGACCGCAACTTCGAGGGCTTCCTTGAGGCGGAGCTCGACCACCTGACCCTGCTCGCGGGCTTCGGCGACACGTACAAGATCTCCTTCCAGGCGAACGGCACCATGTACAACACGATATTCCACGAGCTATACGCCACCGACGAGTTCATCCGCGAGTACTCCGTCGTCGTTATGAACGAAGGCACCGAAACTGACAGCTACGACCTGACGGCGACCGGCCCGGCGGGCTGGAAGCTCAAGTTCGGCACGCCGTCCGGTCTGGCGACCAGCACGAACAAGGTAGATTACGAGCTCGAGGACGTCGAATCCGGCGAGGTCGTCGAGGTCATCCTGTACGTCCAGATAATCGGTACGAAACTGAACAGGGACTGCTGGCAGAGCCCGGACCTGCCCGGGCGCATATACTTCATCGACCTCGAGATCGTGTCCCAGAACGACCCGACAAAGGATGCCTTCGAGACGCTGGAGGCAGAGATCCTCAGGCCCGACATGGAGATCGAGATCAGCGCCTCGGTGGTGACGAGCATCCTGTACGGCAGCGAGATCGAGCTGTACGCCTACGTGACCAACAACGGCAACTGGACCAAGCCCGGCACATACTCCTACAACGACCCCGTGACCGGCCAGGGCGTCGTGAGGACAACGCGCGACATCTACGTCATCTTCGAGTACCTCGCGAGCGACGGCATAACATGGATCAAGTTCGGGTACGACAACGTCTACTCCGGCGACACCGAGGGTCGAGGCATCGCGCCATACGGCTCCGGATACGGCCACGCCGTCTTCGACGAGGAGATCAGCCACAACGTGGATACGATGAGGTTCCGCGCGACGATCTGGTACAACCCGGACGGCCTCTCGGACGAGTACGAGCCCACGGAGATGGTCGGCGAGGTCGAGGTGCAGCTCCACCCGAACGTCGACGAGATCTCCTTCCCGTTGGTCGATAAGACGACATCGGCGACGTCGTTCAATCCCGCCCTGGCCTCGCTGGCCATGGCGGCCGGGCTGATGACCTTCGTCCGCGCTGCCGTGCGCAGGAAGGAAGAGGACGAGTAGAGCGCGAGGGTGCGAATGAACGAAAGGGGGGCTTCGGCCCCCCACCCCCCTTTTTATCCATCTTTAAACGGTCAGGAGGCGTCGGAACGCTCTTCTGTCCCACATCGAAATTGCCCATCGAAAGATACCCTTTTTTATTATTGAAAGGTTCGACAGGATTAAAGGCCAAGTCCGCGTCAGCGGGAGCGATGAGGCCGGTTCAAGCGTTGTCCATGATCCACTCTGACCAATCGATGACGCTGCCCTCGACACCATCTCCGATGGCGTGGAGGACGGCGAGGGCCGTCCCTTCGACCGTCGACGACGTGGTGTCCACCTCGAACACCGGGACGTTCGTCTCCCGCGACTCCGCCGATATGACCCCGAGGGCCTCGGCCCATACGTTCTCGTCGACCTTTGCCTCGGTATACCCCCTCTCCTCGAGCCTTCGCCTCAGCACGTCCGGCTCGCATCGAAGCACGACGATTAGGTCGCATTCGAGCAGGTGCGCGAGGTGGCCCTCCGAGATGAAGGTCCCCTCGACGGACAGGGCGCGCTCCGCGAGCGCCTCGCCCAAGGCCCGGAGGTCGACCTCCCAGGTGTCCCGTCGGGCGTCCCGCTGGGCCAGCGCGCCCGCCTCCCTCGCGAGGGCGTTGATGTCGAGGACCTCCAGGCCACGCGCCCTGAGGGCCGCTGCGACGGCTGTCTTCCCGGTCCCGGGTGTCCCGGTTAGAGCAACGATCCTGGACATCGAGGGCCCATCGCCTCCGCAATATAAGACGGTTCGGGACGCGTGAGGGCCGGCGCGTCGCGCGGGCCAGCAACCTAGATATACGCCGACCGTGCTCCTCGTTCGATGTCCGGGGTCGAGGGCGTCAGGCCGACGAGGATGGAGCTCATAATCACCCGTAGGAAGAGGGCACTCGCGGAGAAGGGCCACGAGCTCCTCGCCGAGAAGCGCGACGCGCTCATCGTCCATTTCTTCGACCTCGTCGAGCGGAGGGGACGGTTCAGGAACTCCCTCATGATCGAGCTCGAGGGCATCTACGGCGATGTCAGTCTGTCGCGGATGGCTTCGGGGGACGACCGTCTCGACGGGCTCGTGGCGCCGCTCGGGGACCGGCACGAGGTGGACGTCAGGACCACCTCCATCATGGGCATAAGGATCCCCCAAGTCGTGCAGCGCGAGAAGGGCGAGAGACGGCCCGTGGCGCTGGTCAGCGGCGACATGCGCATGGAGCGCGCGTCGGCCAGGATGACGAGGCTGATGGAGTCCCTCGTGTCCCTGGGCGAGATCGACGCCTCCGTGGCCGTCCTCGGGAGCGAGATCGAAAAGACGAAGCGCCGGGTCAACGCCCTCGAGCACATATTCATCCCGCGGCTCAAAGCCGTGGAGAAGGCGATCGAGTCCCATCTGGAGGAGATGGAGAGGGAGGACTTCTTCCGGAGGAAGCGCATGAAGGCGCTTTTCGAGAAGAGGGAGAGGGAGGCGCCCGGCGGTGCCGGGGCACAATAAGCCAGCTCGTCGTCCCTTCTCATCGATCCCACTATTCGCCTGGGAATCGCATCGATGGTCACGTTCATCATCTGGGAACAAGGCGATATCCATCTAGTCGAAGACCCCTTGAGCAGGGCAGGCCCATTCGCCCGACTCATTGAAGCCCGTCCGGGCGAATGGTCCCTTTTTGGCCGTGCTTTTTCTTACATGGGGCCCTAAATCAGCAACAAGGAGCAAAGACCTAAAAAGTGCGCTCACATGCCCCAGTACGGGTCCTCTTTCCTCTTGATCCTGATGACCGCATCGAGGACCTCGTTCTCGTCGTGCGAGAGCTCGATGCACCTGAGGTCCTTGACGTTGTTCGCGGGGATGTCGACGTAGAGTATGTCTTCCGGCTTGACCTGCCTGCCGACCGTCACCCCCTCGAGGGCGAGGGCGACCTCCTGCCCGGCAATGGCCT
>JAKEGO010000062.1 GCA_022615805.1 Thermoplasmata archaeon | reverse complement strand
TCCGAACATCGATCGGTCATCGGCCACAGTGACCGAACTGCCCATTCGGGTTCCAGGCTTCTTGTCCGGAACCCATGAATCGCTATATTAACAGCACCAACAGGGCTTCATCCCAAAACTCGGGTCCGCAGGAATGGGATGGAGGGGACTGGAGTAACTGGCTTGTCCTGCGAATTGCTCGCGCCGACTATTGGAATGTGCCTCCGATGGACTTTCGGAATGAAGCCGAGGAACAGCCCGCAGGATGCTTGTCCGGAGAGGGGAATGGCCTCAGGGCCCCCCGCAGAGGACGTGGACCTTGCGGCCCCCCGGTTCAGGCGGCGTCCAGCGTCTTGACGAGCCTGTTGATCGTCAGTTCCGATATGTCGCCCGAGTACTCGGCGATCCTCCGCAGGCTGTAGGC
Source organism: Thermoplasmata archaeon (assembly GCA_022615805.1). GTDB lineage: Archaea > Thermoplasmatota > JAKEGO01 > JAKEGO01 > JAKEGO01 > JAKEGO01. Next base: position 13,223 of record JAKEGO010000062.1, on the reverse strand, counting down.
GATGTTCGCCTCGGCCACGGATGTCGGCCCTCGCGCCTTGAAGGCGTTGTCGAGGATCGCCTTGTAGTGCTCGTCGATGGTCCTGACCGACTCGACGACCTGGTTGGCGGCGAGGATGTCGCTCCTCGACCAGGCGTTGATGCTCGCGGTGAAGATGTCGAGCGCGACCTCGCTGGCGCGGTCGATCGCGGCGACGACCTCCCTCCTCGGCTTCGCGGCGATGAGCTCCCTGGAGCTCGAGGCGATCAGCACGGCGTGGTCGCCGATCCTCTCGATGATCCTGCTGACGAGGAAGTAGAACGTCGCATCATCCGGTCCCACGTTCATCCGCCTCGCGACGATGGAGTCCATCATGGCGACGGCGGACTGCCTGGAAACCAGCCAGTTGAGGCGATCGATGGCGCCGTCCCTCATCATCACGTCCTCGACCAGGCCCCGGTCCCTCTCCCGCAGGCCCTTTACCGCGTCGAGGGCCATCGTCCTGACCAGTATGTAAAGGCGCTTGATGGTGTTCTCGAAGGGCATCTCGGCGGGGTCCAGGAGGTCCTTCACGACGATACGGTCGGACTCCTCTTCCATTATCTCCGGGCCGACGGTCGTCTGGGTGAACTCGTTCACGGTGGCCCTCACGAGCGGCTGGATGCGCGGACTCGACCGGATCTCGATGACTGAATAGCCCTGGACGTACGTCGAGATGAGGACCCTGTACAGGTACCTGGAGTCCACGGCCCCATCGACCCTGAGCGCGATGGTCCGGCGCTCCTTCTCGCCCTCCGTCTTGGGCGTTATGACTATCGAACCGTCAGGCTGGACGATGAGCCCGAGCGGGTCGTGCTTCTTGATCTCGTTCCTCGTGATCCATTCCTTCGGCAGGGTCACGACGAATGAGGAACCCCCGGTGAGCTGGACCTTCCTCGTCTCCATTCTCTAAGACCCCCGGATGAAGAACGTCGCTGTAGATATAAGGTTTTCTATACCCCCTTATATTTCCATATAGTGCTAATGTGAGCATATACCCTGTTATATTCTCTAAAGATAAACTATAAAATGGATGATATGCCTCGCTGTCCAAGGTGAAGGTAACCTTTCGAGGTGAAAGAAGTGAAAGCAGGAAGTTGGAAAGCTGGGACCGCTCTCCTCTCGGTGATGCTCGTAATGGTCATCGGCATCACAGGATGCACGGAGGAAAGCGACGACGTGAAGAAGCTGACGGTGGCCGGTTCGACGACCGTTCAACCCGTCGCGGCCGCGGCAGCGGAGCAGTACATGAACGAGCACGATAAAGTGGACATACAGGTGAGCGGCGGCGGGTCGAGCGTGGGTGTCCAGCAGGCCGGAGAGGGCACCGTCGACATCGGCATGGCCTCGCGCGACATCAAGAGCAGCGAGTTGACGATATATCCGGGCCTCGTCGCGCACACGATCGCCTACGACGGCATCGCGATCATCGTGCATCCGGACAACCCGATCACCGAGCTCACGCTCGAGCAGGTGACCGCGATCTTCGCCGGGAACATCACGAACTGGCAGGAGGTCGGAGGTGATGACGCGAACATCGGGGTGATAGGCAGGGACGCGAACTCGGGCACGAGGGACTTCTTCGAGGAGTTCTTCCTCGACCCGCACGGGCTCGTTCCCGCCTACGACGCCGAGCTCGCGTCCAGCGGAGGGGTCCACGGCGCAGTCGCCGATGCCCCCGGGGCCATCGGCTACGTCGGCCTCGCGTATCTGAACGAAGAGGTGAAGGGCCTTGACCTGAAGGAGGACGAGAACGCGACGGCTGTGACACCGAGCGTCGCCAACGTCAAGAGCGGCGAATACGCCGTGGCAAGGAACCTGAACCTCATAACCATGGGCCAGCCGACCGGCCTAGCGAAAGATCTCATCGACTGGATAATGGGCCCCGATGGCCAGGCCATCGTGGAGGGCGAGGGCTTCGTCCCCCTGTGAGCCCTGCCCGGTCGACGATCCTGAGGGGGAAAAAGGACGAGCCCTGACCGACGAGAGCGCCTGCGCGGCATGCTTCGGAACGGAGCGAACCTAGCGGCGTTCCCGTCGCGAAGGGGCAGGGACGGCGGCCACACCCGTCATGGGTTGGTCGCCGTCACGGATCTTTTTGTCCGTGTCTTGCTCTTCGCGACATCCCTGGCATCGGTCATCATCGTGTTCTTCATCTTCATCTTCCTCCTCGGCGAGGCGTGGCCGGCATTCGAGGAGGTGGGCGCCGGCGAGCTGGTCCTCGGCGAGAACTGGGACCCGGAGGGCGACCCCGACAATCCGCGGTACCCCCGCGACCCGAGCTTCGGGGCCAACGCGATCATTTGGGGGACGATCCTCGTCACCCTCGGCGCGATGGTCATCGCGATCCCCCTCGGGATAGGCAGCGCCATATTCATCGCCGAAATGGCGCCTTACAGGCTCAAGATCGTGCTCAAGACCGCAATCGAGCTGCTGTCCGGCATACCTTCCGTGGTCTTCGGCTTCTTCGGGCTGCTGGTGCTCGTGAACTGGATACGGATAACGTGGGACCTGACCCTGGGCTTCACATGGCTCGCGGGTTCCATCCTGCTCGGGATAATGGCCCTCCCAACGATAGTGAGCGTGTCCGAGGACGCGATCTCCACCGTGCCGCGGGATTACAAGGAGGCTTCCCTCGCCCTCGGCGCGACCAGATGGCAGACCACCAGGGAGGTCGTCCTGCCAGCAGCGATGTCCGGGATCACGGCGGCGGTCATCCTCGGCATGGGCCGCGCGATAGGAGAGACGATGGCGGTCATGATGGTCACAGGCAACAGGGCCGTGGTCCCGGACCCGATCGTCAACGTCACCTCCCCCGTGAGGACGATAACGGGAACGCTGGCCATAGAGTTCGGCGAGGTGCCGGTCGACAGCATGCACTACTACGTGCTGTTCGCCCTTGCCGTCATACTCCTGGTCCTTGTCCTCTTCATAAACCTCAGCGCCACCTTCATCCTCTCCCGCATCGAGGAGAGGTTCCATCCCCGGACGAAGAAGGCGATGGGCGGCATCCTCGCCCCCGCGCGGGCCTTCGCCCGGAACTGGAAGGAGCTCGCAGCGACCTTGGCGGCCATCCTCCTCTCGACCCTCTTCGTGTCGTACATGGCGGGGCCCGTGGTCGGCGTCTCGGTCATCGCCGCCTCGCTGGTCGCCCACTTCCTCCTGGAAAGGATGCTCCCCCGACATAGGCGCCAACAGTACGATCGCATGCTCGTGCTCGCCCTCCTTCCGGTCGCGATCGCGGGGATCGCCACGCGGGCAATCGACCTTCCGGCGGGCGCCGGGATGGTGCTCCTGCTGGCGATCGTCGTCATCACGGTCCAGATGGTGCCGGAAAGGGCGTCGCGGGGGAACGGCCTGCTGGTCGTCATCGTGCTCTGGCTCTTCTACCACTGGTTCGGGGCATCTCTCGGAGCCGGTCTCGTGGCCGCGGGCCTCCTCGCTTCGCAGTCCCTCTCCCTCCTCACGCCCAAGAGCATGCAGCGGGTCGCCTACGGCATCGTGACCGCATCGCTGATCGCGGTGCTCGCCATGGTGGGGGTGATCATCTACTACATAGTCGCGAACGGATACCCGGCGCTCTCCTGGGAGTTCCTCACCGAATCGCCGCGGAACAATGGCCGCGAGGGCGGCATCTACCCTGCCATACTCGGCACCCTCTATCTGGTCGCGGGTGCGATCCTCGTCGCCATACCGCTGGGCGTGGGCGCTGGGATATACCTCTCGGAATATGCCCACCAGGGGAAGCTGACCCAGACGATACGCACCGGCATCGACAACCTCAACGGGACGCCGTCCATCGTCTTCGGCCTCTTCGGGTACGCCTTCTTCGTGGCGTACCTCGGGTTCGGGATATCCCTCCTCGCCGGCGCCCTCACCCTCTCGTTCATGATCCTCCCGACCGTGATAAGGACGACGGAGGAGGCGGTCAGGGCCGTCCCCCAGGGATTCCGCGAGGGGAGCCTGGCGCTGGGCGCCTCGAAGTGGCAGACCATCCGCAAGGTGGTGCTGCCGCCGGCCGCCTCCGGCGTGATAACTGGCGTCGTTCTCAGCATCGGGCGCGCCGCCGGGGAGACCGCGCCTATACTGTTCACGGCGGTGGTGTTCATCCAGCGCTTCCTCCCCAACTCGGTGCACGACCCCGTCATGGCGCTCCCCTATCACCTGTTCTATCTCGCCACGAGCATCCCGGAGTCGGAGCGCCAGCAGGCGGGGACCGCGCTGGTCCTCCTCATCATGATCCTCATTATCTACAGCGTGGCGACGGCGTTGAGGATGCATTTCCACAAGAAGATGAAATGGTGATATCATGGCGACCCCGCGGAAGAACGACAACGGAGCCATCCTCGAGTGCCGGGGACTGAACCTGTGGTACGGGAAGAACCACGCCCTGCAGGACATCAACATTCTCTACCGCGAGAACCGCGTGACGGCCCTGATCGGCCCGTCGGGCTGCGGCAAGTCGACGCTCATCCGCGCCCTGAACCGCATGAACGACATCATCGACGGCTGCCGTATGGAGGGCGAGATCCTCTTCCACGGGAGGAACATCCTCGGCCACCACGTCGACGTGATGGACGTGAGGACCCGCATCGGCATGATATTCCAGAAGCCGAATCCCTTCCCGAAGTCGATATTCGACAACGTCGCCTACGGCCCGAGGATCCACGGGCAGAGGAACAAGAAGGCACTGGCCGGCATCGTCGAGAGGAGTCTGAAGCTGGCCGCGCTCTGGGAGGAGGTGAGCGACCGCTTGGACGAGTCGGCCATGTCCCTCTCCGGAGGACAGCAGCAGAGGCTGTGCATCGCCCGCGCTCTCGCGGTGGAGCCAGAGGTCCTCCTGATGGACGAACCGACCTCCTCACTCGACCCGCTGGCCACCTCGAAGATCGAGGACCTCATAGACGACCTGAAGGAGAAGTACACCGTCGTCATCGTGACCCACAACATGCAGCAGGCCGCCCGCGTCAGCGATTTCACGGGCTTCATGTACCTCGGCAAGCTCATCGAGTTCGGACGCACTGAGATGATATTCGAGAAACCGACGAAAGAGCTGACCGAACGTTATATTACCGGGCGGTTCGGATGACGTGACGGCAAGGTGATGGCATGACTGAGAAGTTCCAGGAGGCGATCTCGGAGCTGAAGACCCGCACGATGGAGATGGCGGCCCTCTCGATCGAGATGCTCAAGCAGTCGGTCGAGGCGCTGAAGGACCGCGACGTGGAGAGGGCGGAGTACGTGCTCTCCAGGAAGCGGGAGCTCGCGCAACTCGACATGGAGATCGAGGCCGAGGCGATACGGCTCATCGCGCTGTACCAGCCGGTCGCCGGAGACGTCAGGAAGATCGCATGCGTCCTCAAGCTCATCACCTACCTGAACCGCATCGGGCGCTACGGCAAGGACATCGCCAAGATCTCCATCGAGCTCTCGCAGAAGGAGCACATCGCGAGGCTCGTCGACATACCGAGGATGGCCGACGAGGCGATAGCCATGGTCGACGATGCCATCGAGGCCTTCCACAGGGAGGACATCGCGCCGCTCGCCGGCTTCGGGGAACGCGACGACTCGCTGGACGCCGAGAGGTACTCGATCTACCGGGAATGCCTCACCTACATGATGGAGGACCCCGCGTTGATCACCCGGTGCACGCAGTACATCATGATCGCCCGCTACCTCGAGAGATGCGGCGACCTCGCGTGCAAGATGGCGGAGAAGATACACTTCATGGTCACCGGCGATTTCATCGAGATCAAGTGAACGCACTTACGGGGGAAAGGAACCGGAGGCCGGGCCCATGAGGAGAACGACCGTGCTGTTCGTCTGCACCAACAATTCCGCGCGCTCACAGATGGCAGAGGGCCTTCTCAACGCGCTGCACGGCGACAGGTACGAGGCTTTCAGCGCGGGGACGGAACCGACGGCCGTCAATCCGCTCGCGGCGAAGGCCATGGCCGAGATGGGCATCGACATCTCCGGCCACTCGTCGAAGGGCGTCGAGGAGTTCCTGGACCGTGACATCGACGTCGTCGTCACGGTCTGCGACCGCGCCGGCGAGTCCTGCCCGATCTTCCCCGGCGGGCGGAGGCGCATCCACCGGAGCTTCCGGGACCCGGCCGCCGTGAGGGGGACGGACGTGGAGCGGCTTCGTGCCTTCATAGAGGTCCGCGAGGAGATACGCAGGTGGCTTGAGATGGAGTTCGAGGAGCGGGCACTGGTCGTGGACACATCGTCAGAGCGTACCGGGCACAACGTCCAACATGATGACAGAGGTGGTGCATGATGGGCCACGGCCTTTCAATGTTCGAGAGGTATCTGTCAGGTTTCGTGATGCTCTGCATCGTACTGGGGATCGGGCTCGGCAGGGCGGTGCCAGAGATCGCTGACATCCTGGACCAGATGTCCATGTACGAGGTGTCGATACCAATTGCGATCGCCCTCTTCTTCATGATGTACCCGATAATGGTCAAGATAGACTTCTCCGAGGTCGCGAAGGCATCGAGGTCCACGAAGCCCGTCGCCATGACCCTCTTCATCAACTGGGCCATCAAGCCCTTCACTATGTTCCTTTTCGCGCACCTCTTCCTCGGTATCCTCTTCAGGCAATACCTGGGCGGGACCGAGACCGTGAGGTCTGGCGACGAGGTCGAGTTGTGGCGAAGCTACATCGCAGGCGCGATCCTCCTGGGCGTCGCGCCATGCACGGCGATGGTCCTCGTATGGAGCTTCCTGGCAAAAGGGAACGACGGCCTGACCCTCGTGATGGTCGCGATCAACTCCCTGACGATGCTCGTCCTCTACGGGGTCCTGGGGGGTTTCCTTCTCGGGGTCAACGCGATGCCGATACCCTGGGAAACGATGTTGTTCTCCGTGGCCATCTACGTGGCGCTCCCGCTGGCCGCCGGCTACTGGTCCCGTAAGGAGATAATAAGAAGGAGGGGGCGGAAATGGTTCGATGAGAGGTTCATCCATCACCTGACGCCGATGAGCATGATCGCATTGCTCGGCACCCTGGTCCTCCTGTTCTCGCTGAAGGGCGAGGTCATCGTCGAAAATCCGCTTGTCATCGTCTTCATCGCCATCCCCTTGGCGGTCCAGACCCTCTTCATCTTCACTATCGGGTACTTCCTGATGGCCAGGTACCTGCGGCTCTCCTACGCGGATGCCGCCCCGGCAGCGATGATCGGCGCATCGAACCATTTCGAGGTCGCCATCGCGACCGCCACTCTCCTGTTCGGCCTATCCTCCGGTGCGGCTCTCGCGACGGTGGTCGGTGTGCTCATCGAGGTGCCGTTGATGCTCCTGCTCGTCGCGGTCTGTCTGCGGACCAGGCACCTCTTCGAATATGCGGATGGTCAGGCGGGCGCTCGTCACCGTCGATGGAGAAAACGGACATGACGCGGTCCGTCCTCAAAGGATCCGCAGGTACCTCTCGATCTCCCAGTCGCTGACGTGGCCGTGGTACTCGTCCCATTCCGCCCAGCGGTCCCTTATGAACCAGCGGAAGACATGGTCCCCGAGGCACTCGCGCATGAACTCGCTGTCCTCCATCCTCTCGATGGCGTTGCCGAGGGTCTGGGGCAGTGAGTGGACGCCGATGGCGTGCCGCTCCGCCCGGGTCAGCTTGAAGATGTCGGTCTCGATGGGCTCCGGCGGCACCGTCCCATGCCTGACGCCGTCGAGACCTGCCGCGAGGAGCGCGCTCAATACGAGGTAAGGATTGCATGCCGGGTCGGGCGCGCGGTACTCGATCCTCATCGACCCCTCCCTCCCCTCGCGGACCGCGGGGATGCGTATCAGTGCCGACCTGTTCTTGCTCCCCCAGCACATGAAGACCGGCGCCTCGAAGCCCGGCTGGAGCCTCTTGTACGAATTGACCCACTGGCATGTGATCGCGGTCATCGCCGGCGCGTGCTCGAGGAGGCCGCCTATGTAGTACCTTCCGACATCCGAGAGCCCGTCCTCGGCCCCGGGATCGTGGAACGCGTTCCGATCGCCCTTCAGGAGCAGGTTGTGGACGTGCATCCCGCTGCCGTTGATGTTCGAGAAGGGCTTCGGCATGAACGTGACGAAGGCACCGTTCCTTCTGGCGACCTCGCGGGCGACGGCTCTGTACGTGACAGCGTTGTCCGCTGTGGTAAGGGCCTCCGCGAACTTCACCTCGATCTCCGCCTGACCCTCCCCGGCCTCGTGGTGGACGAAGTCCACCTCCAATCCCATGCTCTCGAGGTCTATCGCCGTCTCCTGCCTCAGCCCGGACGCCATATCCGACGGTGGGACATGGAAGTAGCCGCCCTTGTCCAACGGCTCCAGCTTGGAGGCGTCCTTGATGTAGAAGTACTCCAGCTCGGGCTTGACCAGGAGCCGGTAGCCCATGTCGTCCGCGACGAGGAGGTTCCTCCGTAGGATGCCGCGGGGGTCGCCCGCGAACGGCGTGCCGTCCTCGTGCACGATGTCGCAGAACACCCTGGCGGTCGGCGCCCTCCCCCAGGGGATCTCCCTGAACGTCCCGATGTCGGGCCTGGCGAGGAGGTCGCTGTCCTCGATGACGGTGAATCCCGCTATCGAGGAACCGTCGATCCCGAGCCCCCCGCTGACGTACGTCTCAAGGTCCTGCGCCTTGACGGTGACCGACCTCAGGAAGCCGAGCACGTCGGTGAACCAGAGCTCGACGAACCTTATCTCCCTCTCCTCCATCGCCCGGTGGACGTCCTGGAACCCGCATGTCATTCTGAGCCACTCCTCCTCCCATGGGAAATGCCGAACGACCTGCGCCGTATTAATGTATCGGGGGCGGTCCGCAGTGGCCAGGGACCCCGTTGCCGTCGCAGGGGAGTAACGCCGACGGGAGCTTCAGATGGTCGATAGGTACTTCTCGAGCTCCCATGGCGTCACGCGCGTCTTGTAATCGTCCCACTCCCTCGCTTTCAGGTGGAGGAAATGGTTGAACACGTGGTCCCCGAGGGTTTCCCTCACGAGCTCGCTCCCCTCCATCAGCGCCAGGGCATGGCTCAGGTTGTCCGGGAGGTTCCCGATGCCCATCTCCCTCCGCCTCGCCGCGTCCAGGGAGTAGAGGTCCAGCTCGACCTTATCCGGCGGCTCGAGCGAGTCCTCCACGCCCCTCATGCCCGCGGCCAGCATTATCGCGAACTGGAGGTACGGGTTGCCGGATGGGTCCGGCGACCTCAGCTCGAGCCTCGCGCCACTCCCCCTCTCGGGAGGGATCCGTATCAGGGCGCTCCGGTTCCTGTCAGCCCAGGAGATGTAGGTGGGGGCCTCGAACCCCGGCACCAGCCTCTTGTAGGAGTTGACCGTCGGGTTGAGCACGGCGGTTATCTCCCTGATGTGGTGGATGAGCCCCCCGATGAAGAACCTGGCCATGTCGCTTAGCCCGTCGTCCTCGCCGGCGCCGTCGAAGAGGTTCCTCCCGCGCGCGTCGGCCAGGGACGTGTGGACGTGCATGCCGCTCCCCGCGGCGCCGTGGACCGGTTTCGGCATGAACGACGCGTGCAGGTCGTGGAGGGCGGCGATGACCTTGATGACGTACCTCGAGGTGATGGCCCAGTCGGCCATGGTCATCGCGTCCCGGTAGCACAGGTCGACCTCGTGCTGCCCGTGGCCGACCTCGTGGTGCGCGGCGTGGACCATGATGCCCATCGCGTTGAGCGTTCGCGAAATGTCGCTCCTGACCCCCTCGGCCAGGTCGATGTGCGAGAGGTCGAAGTACCCCGCCGAGTCGTTCGGGACGAGGGTCGGGCGGGCGTCGTCCCTCCGGAACAGGTAGAACTCGCACTCCGGGCCGACGTTCATGGTGATGCCGTCGGCCGCCGCCAGCGCCCGTTCGAGGACGTACTTCGGGTCGCCGAGGTATCGCTCCCCGTCGTGGTCGTAGATGTCGCAGATGACCCTTGCCGTGGGGGTCTGCACGATGGTCGGCGGGAGGACGGTGAAGGACCTCGGGTCCGGCATCGCGAGGAAGTCCGACTCCTCTACGGTGGCGTAGCCGGCTACCGAGGAGCCGTCGAAATTGACGCCGTCCTCGAAGGCGGCGTCAAGCCGCTCCGCCGGTATCGCGATGTTCTTCGGGAGACCCAGTATGTCCACGAACTGGAGCCTGACGAACTCGATGCCCTTTGCTTCCACATCGTTCAACACATCCTCTGCCCTCATCGGCATCCCCCCTTTCCGAGGAATGATGGCGATGATAGATAAGGGTTGTTGCGCCGACCGCCACCTCTCTAAAAGCACAACCCTTTTAGGCGCGCCCGGCCTTGCACTACGCATGAGACGGCCCCTCTTGGCTATCGTGCCGTTGGCCATTGTCGCCCTCGCCCTTACCGGCTCAGCAACGGGCGCCCCGGTCGCAAGGGCCGAGGTCTGGGACGGGGAGTGGGAGACAGAGGGCACCTACGTGCTGCAGGGGATGACCGTCCGGTTCTCCGCGGAGAACTCGTTCGGGGAGCAGCTGACCTTCCTCTGGGACATGGACAACTGGACGGACTCCAACGAGGACGGGGACCCAATGAACGATATAGACGCCTCGGGTGCCAACCTCACATGGACGTTCAGGGAAATCGACGAAGCGTTCGGCTACCTCAATATCACCATCACCCTTCTGGTGGAGGATGGTGCCGGGAACGATACGGACGATCTTTGGATCAACGTCACGGAGAACCTCCCCCCCTTCCTGGGGATCAGCGCCTACACGGCTCTCGTGGGACAGGACGTCGACCTCGTGGGGCACATGTCGATCTCGGACCCAGAGGAAGCGCCCCTATTGCTCCGCGTGGACCTCGATGGTGCCCGCGACTCGGACAAGGATGGGAACGCCACCAACGACGTCGACGTCGAATGGCTCTCCTCACGCGACGAGCCCCCCATCCAAGTCTACGAGGGGGCGGGGCAATACCTCACGGTCGCGACGCTCACGGACGGGTTCACGACGGTCACCGCCCAAACCATTGTTTCGATCTACGATGCCGGAACGGAGGTCCGGATCGGCGACCATTACTCGAATACCGATACCGTCTTTAGGGATGCCTACATGGCCTACCATCTTAAGATCGGCAATGGGGACAGGCTCAAGGTGATATTCCGCGTCATTCAGGGAGACACCCCCCTGGTGCTCGCGATGCCGGAGGACGAGTACCTGAAGTTCGGGGTGTATGCGACCCGGTTCGATTTCTCCACCATCCCCGACCTCTCCGAGCCGAACGGGACCCGCTCGAAGATATTCAAATGGACATCGGAAATGGACGGACACCTTTACCTGGTGGTCGACAACGGATACCTGGGCGACGGCGCGGACGAGAACCTCAAGGCGAGCATGATCATCAGTTTGGACAGGAAGCGCGAGACGCCCGCCCCCGGGGCAGCCAGCGTATCCCTCGCATTCCTGACCGCAGCGCTGCTCTTCGCCGCAAGGCGCAGGCCCCCCCTCTCCCCACCCTCTATATAGGCACCCGCTCTGCCGTCCCCCGATTCGGGTCCCGCCAGAGAGTCCGCGATCATTGCCCGCGAATTATCTCGGATTAACCCTTGTTTCACAGCGAAATCCATGGTAATTACCAGGGAGGGTATATATATCGTCCAGGGGCATTCATTACCAATGAGGGAATGACGGGGGTGTGGTGGTGACGGTGAGGAACACGGCGATGATCGAGGACGGCGGGATGAAGGGCGTTCGGCTGGGCGAGCAGATGCATGTTCTGATGATCGAGGACAACCCGGCCGATGCCAGGCTCATAAAGGAGTACCTGACCGACCTCCGGGAGGGCCGCGTCGTGACCACGGCGTTCAAGCTGGGGCACGTCGATCGACTCTCGAGCGGTCTGGAGCTCCTCGACCATGGCGGTGTCGACCTCGTCCTGCTCGACCTCTCCCTGCCCGACAGCCAGGGGATAGAGACGTTGCGGAAGGCCCTCACGGCCTCGCCGAAGGTCCCCATCGTCGTCGTGTCCGGGATCAACGACGATGAGATCGCCAGGTTGGCGGTGGCGGAAGGCGCCAAGGACTTCCTCTGGAAGGGGCGCCTCGACGGTCCGATGCTCCTCCAGTCGATGGTACGTTCCCTCAGCCTCCAACGCCCGGAGCCCGACAGGGAGATGGCCGACCGAGTGGGGTTGCTGGAACGCCACGTCGCCGACATCGAGTCGTCCAACAAGGAACTCGAGGCCTTCGCCCGGACGGTCTCCCACGAGCTCCGGGCACCGATCCGGGCCATCCAGGGCTTCTCGAGGGCTCTGTCAGAGGACTTCCCGAACGACATAGATCCAGTCGCCAGGGAGTACGTGGACAGGATCGTGGAGGCGTCTCGCAAGATGGAGGAGACGGTCGTCAGCATCCTCGAGTACAGCAAGCTCGAGATGGAGCGGCTGGCGAACGAGGTCGTCGACCTCGGGTCTATCGTGGATGTCGCGCTGAGCAGCATCGATGGGGAGGTGCGGGAGAGGGACGCGAGGGTGAGCGTGGACCCGACGATGGCGGAGGTCTACGGGAACGGCGCGATGCTCGTCATCGCGGTCCGGAACATCCTGCGGAACGCGGTGAAGTTCGTCCCGCAAGGGACGCGCCCGGACGTCCAGGTGAGCATCTACCGGATCAACGACCGCGTCAGGCTCGCCGTCGAGGACAACGGCATCGGCATCAAGCCCGAGCACCTCGACCGCGTGTTCGAGCCATTCGAGAGGCTCAACGGGGGGCGGGCCTTCCCCGGGACCGGCCTCGGGCTGGCGACCGTCGCCCGCATCGTCTCGAGGATGGGCGGCACCTACGGCGTGGAGTCGACCCCGGGCGTCGGCAGCCGGTTCTGGATCGAATTGCCGATGGTCACCAGCGAGAAGGCCCGGCTCAAGCACCTCGAGGAACTTCTCGATTGAGCGTACTTTTTCGAACATTACCCCCGAAAGATGCTGGAAGTCCCGATACAAGAAAAAGCACGTCCAAAAAGGGACTACCCTTGGCTTCCAGCAGTTGAGTGACGGGTAGGCCAGCCCTGATCAAGTCTTCTTTGACTAGCTTGGTAGAGCCTTGTTCTCCGATGAGGCCAGTGACCATCGATGCGATTCCCGGGCCACTATCTGGATCGTCAATAAGACGGTCGCCTGCACCATCAAAAATTACCCCCGAAAGATGCTGGAAGTCCCGATACAAGAAAAAGCACGTCCAAAAAGGGACTACCCTTGGCTTCCAGCAGTTGAGTGACG
>JAKEGO010000061.1 GCA_022615805.1 Thermoplasmata archaeon | reverse complement strand
GGGAGTGCCCATCGCTCGGTGGCCCGGCGTTCATTGGGTCTTCCCACCGCCGGACGGCGCCTGCTGCTGGCCATACACGAGCTCGTCGTAAACGCGCCCGCGGATGAGGTAGGCGTACACCGCCGGCAGGTAGAAGAGCGCCAGCAGGGCGCAGACGAGCAGGAGGAACTGTATGAGCGCGATGAACACGTATATGGGCTGGATCGGGATGATGAAGCCCGCCGTGAGCCCGGCCAGGGTCACCGTGGCGGCCTCGACGAACGACCGTCCCGATGTCTCGATGGTCCGCTTGAGGCCGTCTAGCGTCTCGCCCTCCTCGCGCAACCGGGTCGTCGTGAGGATGGAATAGTCCACGCCGGCGCCGACCACGATGGACCCGAGCATGGCTGTGACGATGGTCAGGGGCGTCTGGAAAAGGTAGAAGGAGAGGGGCAGGAGGGCGACGGCGAGCGACAGGGGGATGATGGTGAGGACGGCGTACCGGACCGACCTGAACAAGACGATGAGGATGAAGAGGACGAACACGAGGGACAGGAAGAGGCTCGTTATGGCGTTCATGAATATCAGGTCGTTGACCGCCAGACCGATCGCCGCAACTCCCGTGAGTTGCGAGGTGCTCTGCCCCGCGGGCCATTTGGTGACGGCCCTGTTGATGTCGTTCACGGTGCCCCTCGATTCCGCGACGCTCTCGATCGGCATGTCGATGAATATCAGCATCTTCGAGTAATCGTTGTTGACGAAGAACTCGCGCAGTTCCGGGTTCAGCGAATCGTAGACCACCTCGATCCAGAAGAGGCGCACGTTGTACGGTTGGGTCTGCTCCGGGGACTGCTGGATGAGCTCCCAGTAGGTCATGTTGACGTACTTCTCCTGCTGGTGGACGCCCCCCTGCGACAGGAGGTCGAGGAGCATCTCGACGACCAGGAAGGTCTCGTCGCTGTCCGCCTGGGCTTTCAGGATGTTCTTGAGCGTGAGCGTCTTGTAGATGTCCACTATGCTGATGGCCCAGACGTCCGGGATATCGTTGATCTGGACCTCGAGGTTGTCGGCGCCCTGGAGCACGTCGTAGTCCTTCATGCTCCCCTCGTACCTGTCCTCGGTGGCCGGGGCGCCGCGTACGATGACCATGCCGGTCTCCCCGCCCTTGAAGACGTGGGCGTAGTCCTTGAACGTCGTGAGGGACTCCTGGTCGTCGGGGGCGAAGGAGAGGAAGTCCACGTCGCTGCCGACGGCCCCGCTCATGAGGAGCCCGCCCGAGATGAGGACCAGGACGATGCCGACCACGAGTATCTTCTTCGTGTGGTCCAACGGGATCGGTGAGATCTTCTTGTACTTCTCGGCGATGCCCTCCTCGCGTTTCTTGTAATCGAGGAGGACGACCAGCGCGGGGGCGACGGTGAGCGCCATCGCGTAATTGAGCATTATCCCGAGGGACAGCGTGAAACTGACCGTCTGCAACGGGAGGATCGACGCTGTCAGGTTCGAGCCGAAACCCCCCGCGGTGGTGATCGCCGAGAGGAACACGGCCTTCCCGGTGGTCTGCACCGCCACCTTGATGCGCTCCGTCTTGTCCTCGATCCTCGACTCCTCGGCGTAGCGGTTGGCGATGTAGAGGCCGTAGGCGACGCCCATGGCTATGAGGATCGGCCCGACGGCGATGATCTGCGGCGTGATCGGGAGGCCGATGATGGCGACGAAGGAGAACGTCAGGAGGATCGACATCGTGACGGGGACGAGGGCGATGATGAGGATCTTGAGGGTCCGGTGGAAGAAGAACAATGCGATGAGCACGAGGATGGAAGCGACGACGAGGGCGTTGATCCCCTCCTCGACCGAACGGTCCTGAACGTCCTTCGTCACCGGGATGGTGCCCGTGTCGCGCACGTACAGCTTCTGCCCCTCGGGGGCTTGGGCGTTGTACCGGCTGACCTCGGACCTGTAGAAGTCGCGGACCCTGACCGTGATATCGTCGAAGTCGAGGTCCGAGATGAGGCCGAGGAGGGATATCGCGCTGTCCCATACGCCGTCGCCGTTCGTGTCGGTGACGAGATGGCTCATGATGCGGGGGTCCACCTGACGGACCCAGTCGTCGACGTCGTCCTGGTCGTCCGGGATGCGGTAGGTCCCCGACTGGTTCACGGCGGCTTCCACGAGCCATTCCAGGGCCTGGAGATCGACCTCCAGCGCCCTGCCCGCCTGGGCGTACAGGGCGGGTATGGCGCGGGACGAGCTCCCGTTCAGTTCGCGGACGATGCTCGCGACGCTGAGGACGTAGATGAAGTCGTCCTCCTCGCCGTGGTCGTTCGGCACGTAATTGAGGCCTCTCCCCTGTCCGTCGCGGCCGGTCTCGATCCTGGTCATTTCATCGAGTATCGGCACGTCCGTTATGTTCGTGATGGTCTGCGGATCATGCGCGTTCTCCGTCTCGAAGTAGAGGATGATGAGGTCTATGGTCCAGTTCTGTCTGACCTCGTCGAGGATCTCCGACGTCTCCTCGCCCTCGGGCAGATATATGTCGAAGGCCGCGTTCATGTTGAGGTTGAGGTACCCGAGCATGTTGGGGGGGTCCTCGTTTTCGTTGAGCTTCTTGTCGATGGCATCCCATTTGACGAGCGGCACGACGAGGATCGTCGTCATGACAAGCATCACGAGGAGGACGGTCTTCGGGTACCCGAGGCTGCGGTAGTAGATGCCCGCCAGGGATTTCCGGCCGAGGGTCCCGATATACCTCCCGCCGGTCTCGTCCAGCGTCCGGAGGGCGGCGACCGTCCGTTCCCTCGCCGAACCCGCGATCCCGGCGGCTGCCTCCGAGGTCCGGTCGACGGACTCGGTCGTCCTCGAGATGCGCTTGTCGAGGGAGCGGTCGATGCGGTCCCTCAGGCCGCGGACGCGGTCGAGTACCCTGGGCTTCTCGCGCTCTTCGGTCATTCGGCCTCCTCATTCCGGTTATCCTGGGCTACGATATAGGTTTTTCGCATCGGCTGCGATATCCTGCCCATCGCGCGGCCTTCGTCCAGGCCGGGTCGTCCACCCTGTCGAACCTCTCGCACGCGCCGGCGATATCGCCGTCGCACGCCCCGTCGATGTATCCGCGGCAGAACACGCAGCGCTCGCTCCCTACCGGCGCCGTCATCATGTTCACTTCGTTTCACCCCTTCCGTCGCGGCATGAGTAGTAACTGTCGAAGAGGACGTTGTTGAACGTGACGATGGCGGAGTTCTCGGTCCAGATGCCGACCATGTCGGCGACGTCACCCCCCGTCGGGTCGATCCCGCCGACGTAGACCTGGTTCCCGTCCACGATGACGAGCCCCGCGTCTGGGACCTCCGAGATCCTGGCCTCTAACCCATCGAGCAGGTCCGGCACGATGGACGGCGGTACCACGGCCATCACGTCGAGCCCCTCCGACCTCCGGTCAATGAGGAGCCTGGCGACCCGCTTCACGACGGGCAGGGGGCCGACCGTCGCGACGACCTTGACCTCCCGCTTCGCGGAGCGGATCATCTCCTCGACCTTCTGAAGGGCCTCGGAGCCGCGCAGCACCGCCACTTCGGACACTCGCCCAGGCAGCGATTCGTACATCGGCTGAAGCGCCTCGAGCGCCGTCCTGTACGCCTCGGTAACGGCCCTCCTCTTCGACCTCAGGACCTTCTCGGGGTCGACCGGAGCGAACATGCGCGGCGCCTCCGAGACCTTCCTCACCCACCCCTTCGAGAGCAGTCGGTCGAAGATGCCGTAGACCTTCGTCCTGGAGAAATCGAGGAACTGGCTGATGTCCCCGACCGTCGACACGCCGCGGGCGATCAGGAGGCGATAGACCTCGGCCTCCTCCCGCTCGAGGCCCATGCCCTCGAGAGCCTTCCGGACATCCTCGTTCTCGGCGCCGGCCTCCATGGCGTCAGCACGTTTTATGGTCATATAAATGTTTCTGAAAAAGAGACACATTCGGCCCCTATCCTGCAGAAAAAGCGACGCACGGGCTCCCGGATTCGTCCGCACCTCGTTCGAGATGATCCGTCCGACCCCGGGAGGGGACCCGGCACTGCGGATGGCGGGTCCGAGCGCCTTTTCCCGGCGGACCGATGATGCCCGCCATCGGGGGCGCGTTGCGGTCCGCCCCATCGTTGTCCAGTCCGCTCCCGGAGGACGATAGGTTTAACTATCGAAGGTAAATTCTCGGTCAGTGCCGGGGTGGCTCAGCCTGGCGGAGCGTCGGACTCATAGGGTATCCGCCTGAGGCATCCGAAGGCCGCGGGTTCGAATCCCGCCCCCGGCACTGGCGGTGATCGAATGGACGTGAACATGGTATATCTTTCGATTGTGACCGGACTTTTAGCGATCGTCGGTGCCATTGCCATCGCCATATGGGTGGCTGGCCGCCCCTCCGGACCGAAGCGCGTGCGCGAGATAAGCACGGAGATCCAGAAGGGGGCCATCACGTTCCTCAACAAGGAGTACGAGGTGTTGATCGTCTTCGTCATCGCGGTCATGGCGATCCTGCTCGTCGGCGAGATGATGGACAAGATCGTCACGTTCTCGTGGCTCGCCTTCGGGCTGGGCGCCCTCTTCTCGGCAGCGGCGGGGAACGTCGGCATGCGCGTGGCGACCATGGCGAACGGGAGGACGACGACGGCGGTCGAGAAGTCGCAGTCCGATGGGCTTATCGTGGCCTTCTCGAGCGGGGCGGTCATGGGGCTCATCGTCTGCGGCCTCGGCCTCATCGGCGTTGCATTGATGCTGCTCGTCGTGACGAACGGCGCTGGCGACGACACGTTCAAGAACATCGACGCGCTCTTCGCCTTCGGTTTCGGGGCGAGCTCCATCGCGCTCTTCGCCCGCCTGGGCGGCGGCATCTACACCAAATCCGCAGACGTCGGAGCCGACCTCGTGGGGAAGGTCGAGGCCGGGATCCCGGAGGACGATCCGCGCAATCCGGCGGTCATCGCGGACAACGTCGGCGACAACGTGGGCGATGTCGCTGGCATGGGCGCCGACCTCTTCGAATCCTATGTGGACGCCATCATCGCCGCCATGGCCCTGGGCGCCTCGGCCATCATCGCGAGCGACAAGGGCGATGGTGTCATGGGCGAGCGCCTCATCGCCAACGTCAGCGTGGATGGCGAGGCGCTCGTGATACTACCCCTCCTTCTGACGGCCACGGGCATCTTCGCCTCCATCATCGGCGTCGCGGCGGTCTACATGCTGAGGTCCACGAAGGGCCCGCGGTTCGCGCTGACCGGCGGGACCGTGATGGCCGCCCTGGTGATGTCCCTGCTATCGGTGCTGGTGATATGGCTCTTCGTGGGGGAGATGAAATGGGAGCTCTACATCGCGCTCATCAGCGGCCTCGTCTCCGGCGTCGCGATCGGCTTTGCGACCGACTATTTCACCTCGGAGGGGCGGGCGCCGACGCGCTCGATCTCGAAGGCCGCGACGACCGGCGCAGGCACCGTGGTCATCGCCGGACTTTCCGTCGGGATGCTCAGCACCGTGATCCCCGTTGCGACCATCTGCGTCGCCATCATCGTCGCCAACCACTATGCCGGGGTGTACGGCATCGCTCTCTCCGCCATGGGGATGCTCTCGACCCTCGGCATCACGCTGAGCATCGACTGCTACGGTCCCGTCGCCGACAACGCCGCGGGGATCGCTGAGCTCGCGGGCAGGCCTCAGGAGACCCGCGAGAGGGCGGAGGAGCTCGATGCCGTCGGGAACACGACCGCGGCCATGGGCAAGGGCTTCGCCATCGGGTCGGCGGCGCTCGCCGCGCTCGCTCTCTTCAGCAGCTACCAGACCATGTCGGGAGTGGACAGCATAGATATCATGGAGGCGGAGGTCACGGTCGGCCTGTTCATCGGCGCGCTGATGCCCTTCATCTTCTCCGCGCTGGCGATGAACTCTGTCGGGAAGGCGGCCATCTCCATCGTCAACGAGGTCCGCAGGCAGTTCCGCGAGATCCCGGGCCTGATGGAGGGGACCGGGAAGCCGGACACGGAGAAGTGCGTCGGCATAGCGACGCGGGCCGCCCTGCGGGAGATGGTCCTCCCGACGCTCCTCGTCATCGTGATGCCCATCGCTGTCGGCCTCTGGAGCCTTGAAGCCCTCGGGGGGTTCCTCGCGGGCTCGCTCGTCTCCGGCCTGCTCCTCGCCATCTTCATGGCGAACGCCGGTGGCGCGTGGGACAACGCGAAGAAGTACATCGAGTCCGGCGAGCACGGCGGGAAGGGGTCGGACGCTCACAAGGCGGCCGTCGTCGGCGACACCGTCGGCGACCCCCTCAAGGACACGGCCGGCCCGAGCCTGAACATCCTGATAAAGCTGATGAGCATCGTCGCGCTCGTCTTCCTGCCCTTCTTCGTGTGAGGCGGTCGCGATGGTCGCAACGGATGCCGCGCTCCGCGAGGCGGCGATGGTGGCCATGCGCGACGTCATCCGCCTCAGGGCGCAGGAGACGGTCCTCATAGTGACGAACCCGGCGGGCGACGTCCTCGACATTTCGATGGCGCTTTACGCGGCGACCGCGGAACTGGGGGGGTCCCCCGCGCTCGCGGTCCAACCCGTCAAGACGCAGTTCGACCTCGCGGAGGCGGCGGTCATCGGCGCCCTGCGGACGGAGCCAGACGTGATGGTCTCCATCAGCGCGGAGAAGCTCGGGAAGGACGAGAGCGCCCTGAGGACGCCGTACGTCACCGGCGAGAGGACCTACAACCACGTCTTCAACTACCTCCTCGGGGAGAAGATATCGCGGGCCTTCTGGTCCCCCGGCGTGACGAGGGAGATGTTCGTCAGGACGGTCCCCATCGACTACGCCACCATGAGGAGGAGATGCGCCGCGCTGAACGTCCGGCTCTCGGAGGCCGCCAGCGCGCGCGTCACCGCCCCCGGAGGGACGGACCTGTCCGTCGGCCTCGAGGGGAGGGGGGCGAGGTCGGACGACGGGGATTTCAGCGAGAAGGGCAAGGGAGGCAACCTCCCGGCGGGCGAGACCTTCATCTCTCCGGCCAACGGCACCTGCGAGGGGACCATCGCCTTCGACGGCTGCATGTCCCTGCCCGACGGCGAGGTCATCCCCCGGAGCCCGATCGTCTGCGCCGTGCGGGCCGGGTTCGTCAGGGACATCGCCGGCGGCCTCGAGGCCGACATGCTCCGGAAGGCCCTCGAGAGGGCCAGCAGGATGCCCCACGACCTGGCGAGGGACGGCAAACTGCCCGCCGCCGAAGCGGACGGTTACGCGCGCAACGCTTACCACATCGGCGAGTTCGGCATCGGCCTCAATCCGGCGGCCGCCATCGTCGGGAACATGCTCGAGGACGAGAAGGTGTTCCGCACCTGCCACTTCGCCCTCGGCTCCAACTACGACGAGGACGCCAAGGCGCTCACGCACCTCGACGGCCTAGTGAAGGAGCCCACCGTCGAACTGACGTACCCGGACGGCAGGACCGAGGTCGTCATGAGGGACGGGCAGCTGCTCTTCTGACCGCCCGGGGCACCGTACGGGGGGCAGCGCCCATCGATCGAACCCCTGCAGGCCGATCGAAAAGTGAAGGCCCCGATAGGGGCGTTGAACGCTTTTCCACGATTATACCTCGACGCCCCGTTCGCTTGAGCTGCTCCGGGGACATCATCGGATGCATGGCATGTTCCGACGGAGGTTGAGGGAGTTAAGGAACCAGTGCGTTAAAGAGTAACCTGGGGATCGGTAGGTTCCAACGATACGAAGCGAGGCACATGATGATAAAAGGCGTTCCGGTCCCATCGCCTGACAGCCGGACCTGGTGCCGATCGACGGTCACTCCTCATTATAGGGAACAAGGCGATGCTCTGCGGGTCAAGGACCCATTGAACTGTTCAGGCCCATTCACCCGCTCATTGTCTTTCGTCCGGGCGAATGGTCCCTTTTTGTTCCCCACTTTTTCTCACATCTGTGCCATACAAGGATGGTAGGACCGATGTTCGAAAAAGTGGGCCCGCGGAGATTTGACCTAGATGACGCTTCGCGTCATCAGGGTTTGGAAAAACATCGCTTGCACGTGCTTTTTCCAAACACTCCGCCCGATCCGGAG
>JAKEGO010000060.1 GCA_022615805.1 Thermoplasmata archaeon | reverse complement strand
TCAACTCGACCTGAAGAACGGTAAGGTCCGACTGGATCGGACCGCTCGAAGGACCCGATGGGGGCTGCCGGCTGATCGTCATCATCGAACCGCTGTCTTCGAGCCTTGCCATGCTCATCCCCGTTAATTAGACCCTCGTCCCAAACTCCTAAAATACCCTCAGACCGACGGACTCCCGGACCGGGACGGCATCGCCTCCTTAGCATGGTCTCATCGCCGCCTGGACCGGCGGTCGCCGCCTCCGGCCCTTAGCTCCTTCACGCGCGGGACTGCCTGCATTCTCCGGGGCGACATGTCCTTGGATGGCTCGCTTCACGGGGCCGTCGGGCTCCCGCGGGAGCGCGCCGGCCGGGCCCACTCTCGAACCGGACGTTAGTTCGACCCTTATACCAAATTTTACTATTAATCCCACGCCGAATGGATGCTCATGAAAGGCATCGGAGGCGGCCGATGACGGGGGGCTTCGACATAACCTCGTGCCCCATGCCCGAGCGCCCGTTCAAGCAGCGCGTCAGCATCTACATCGGGCACCACGGCGGAGAGTGGAGCGAGTGGTACGTCGGCATGAGCGACGACCCGAGGCGCGCGCTCTTCGTCGAGCACAACGTGAACAGGCGGAAGGGCGAGTACCGGCACTTCACCGCGCTGGACCCGGCCCTCGCCAGGAAGATCAAGTCGTACTACATGAGGAAGGGCATGTCCAACGGCGTCCAGGCCCCGGACGACTGCCGCGTACTGTACTTCTACAGGATGACGGAGGACACCGTCCAGTGAGCCGACCGAATGGTACAAATACCCTCGATGCGGGTTGATGACATGATGCCCGGGACCCGGCGTGGAGAGGACGCACAGGCGTTCCCAGCTGTCACTCTGCTCCTGCTTCCAGCAATTCTCCTGCTCGGTCTCGTCCTTCTCCTGCCGACCGCCTCGGCCGCCGTCATCGTGGTGGACGACGACGTCGGCCCGTGGGCTGACGCCGATACCATCCAGGAGGGCGTGGACATGGCGTCGGACGGGGACACCGTCCTCGTCTACGCCGGCAATTACACCGAGCACGTCAACGTCACCCGCGCGGTCTCCATCGTCGGCGACGGCCCGAACTCCACCGTACGGGGCAACCACAGCATCCCGATATTCGACGTACTGGCAGACGGCGTGACCATCGCGTCCCTCGCCATCGAGGCGGCGGGCGACCAGGTCGCCGTCCGCATCTCCGGTCATGACCTCCTCCTTTTACACGAGTGCGCCCTCTCCGCGGAGGGGGGCGCCGCGGTCCTGGCGACGGACGCCGAAGGGGTCGCCGTGACGAACTGCACGATCGACGCGGTCACGGCCGTCCGCGTCGATGGCGGGAGCGGCGTCACGGCCTCCGGGACCGAGATCACGGGGGACATCCTCATCTTCTCGTCCTGGGCGCCGACCTTCGCGCACTGCAACGTCACCGGCGGGGTCGCCATCGTCTCGTCGGCTGGCGTCGTGATCGGGGACTGCGTCATCGAGGGGAGCGCCGCGAACGGCACCCTGCTCCTCGATTCCCCGGGCTCCCGCATCGACAGGACGACCGTGGCCTCCGCGGCGGCGTCGGGCATCGCGCTGGTCGGCTCCGACGGCGTTGCCATAGAGAACGTCACCGCGAGCGACAACGGTGACGACGGCATAGCCATCCGCAACTCGTCCGGGGTCCTCGTGTCGGCCGCGCTGGTCGAGGGGAACGGCCGCGCGGGCGTCGCGCTGAGGGGGCGCAGTTTCGGCTGCACCGTGAGGCGGTCGACCCTCGGGGACAACCGCGACCAGGGCGCCAGGGCGTCCACCTCCGGGCGGCTGGAGGGGGACGGCGAGAACCACATCCATCACAACGCCTTCCTGGGCACGCTGCTGAACATCACCCAGCAGGCCTACGACGACGGCGAGGGCGTCCGATGGCACCTCCGCCGGGAGGGGAACCACTGGTCGGACCATCCGAAGCTCGACGAGACCGGCGACGGCATCGCGGACACCCCGTACGAGGTCGCGGGGGGCGAGGCCGAGGACGGATACCCTCTCGTCTCCGAGTCCGACATCCTCAACGACGCGCCCGCCGCGGTCATCCTGTCGGTCTCGCCCCAGAAGGGATACCTCGACTCCACCGTGGCGTTCGAGGGGAACGGCACCGACGGGGACGGCGCGGTCCGCGTCCTCGACTGGACATCGTCCATCGACGGACCCCTCTACCGCGGCACGTCGACGGCCTTCCAGGTGACGGGCTTCGGCCCCGGGAACCACACCGTATCCCTCGCGGTCAAGGATGACGAGGGCGCGTGGAGCCCGGCCTTCACGACGTGGCTCAGGATCGAGGACCGCACGACGCCGGTGGAGCCGCCCGTTGCCGCCATCATCTACGCCGGGCCGAACCTCACCATGCGCGGCGAGACCGTCACCTTCCGCGGAGCGGGGGAGACCGAGGGCAACATCACCCGGTACAGGTGGGGCTCCGACCTCGACGGCCCGCTCTACGCAGGGCCGTCCAGCACGTTCGCCACCGACGACCTCTCCAATGGCACCCACGAGATATCGCTCGCCGTGAGGGACGACGTCGACCGGTGGAGCGGGGAGGTCTCGACATTAGTCACCGTGAACGGCGCCCCCGTGCTGCTCTGGGCGGAGGCGGGCCCCGATCCCGCGGCGGACGACGAGCCTCTCGCGCTCGAGTGCGACGTCCTCGACGACGGCGAGATCGTCCGGTACCTCTGGACGTCGTCGCTCGCCGGCGAGATCTACAACGGCTCGGGCGCCACGTGGACGATAGGCTCTCTCCCCCCTGGTGACCACCTCATCTCGGTGAGGGCGATGGACGACCTCGGCGCGTGGACCGGGGAGATCGCCGTCCGCCTCGAGGTCAACGCCAGGCCGGCGGTCGCCATCTCGTTCCCCGAGGATGGCATGAGGCTCTCGGGCATCGTCGTGATGCACGGCACGGCCGCGGACGCCGACGGAGACGGCCTCGCGGTGGAAGTGGCGGTCGACGGTGCATGGCAGGACGTGCAGCCTGGCGTGTGGAACCTGACCCTCGACACCCGCACCCTCGGCAACGGCGAGCACGTCGTCGCCGTCAGGGCGTGGGACGGCACCCACTGGTCGGGCGAGGCGAGCGTCACGGTCACGGTGGACAACCGGCGCGCGCGCGGGTCCACTCGCCCCATCATCGCCCTCCCGGAGGACTTCCCCACGTGGCTCGGCCTCGCCGCCGCCATCCTCGGCCTGGGAGCGTTCCTGATCTCCGGCATCGGGACGTACTTCCTGCTCAGCGCCCTCCTCCCGCTCTACAGCAAGTTGAAGGAGGAGGGGATCGCGGACCAGCATACCAGGGGCCGGATGATCGAGTACCTCAGGCACAACCCCGGCGCCCACTACAACCAGATAAGGAAGGACCTCGCGCTGCCGAACGGCTCGGCTGTCTACCACCTGCGCGTGCTGGAGGAGTCCGGCTACGTCAAGAGCCGCACCGACGGCTTCTACCGCCGGTTCTATCCCTACGGCTACCGCGTACCGGATTTCGCCCTCGACGGGGCCGAGAGGGCCATCGCCGGCGTCGTGACGGCGGAGCCGGGCATATCGCAGAAGGCCCTCGCGGAGCGGTTGGGGCTCGCCCGTTCGACGGTCTCGCACCACGTGAAGCGCCTGAGGCGCAAGGGAGCCGTCACCTCGAGCCGCGGGGAGGGCCTGCGGCTGACGCCGGAGTGCGTGGAGGCCCTCCGCATACAGGAGGGGCGCGACGTGATCGAGGGCGAGCTGTTGCGCCCCCCTGGCAACACATGAAACGATCGGCGAGGGAACCCGGATCATCCGCCCCTCCGTTTCATCGCTGACCTCGACGCCCGGACGCTTCGAGCCCATGGCACGGTCAATGGTATCGACGGGATCATCGCACGCGGCATGGCGTTAATTAGACACATGTCCCAAATTGTTGAAATAGCGACGGACCGGATGTCATGCCTGGGAAGTGACAGAACATGGAGGCCGAGCTCTTCGGGGGGTTCGACATCACGAGGGTCCCGATGCCCGAGAGGCCGATGAAGCAGAGGATAAGCAGCTTCGTCCGCTCGAACGGCGGAGACCTGGGCGGCTGGTACATCGGGCTCGCCGGGGACCCCGATAGGGACCTCTTCAGGGCGCACCGGGTCAACAGGACGTTCGACACGTACACGTACTTCATGGCCGACGAGCCGAGGACCGCGAGGCGCGTCAAGCGTTTCTACGTCGAGAGGGGCATGTGCGATGGCGAAAGGAGCCCCCCGGGGGAGAATTGGGTCTACGTTTACCATATCACGAAGGGCACTCGCCAGTAACGCTCGCGCGGCGGGCGTCGTCTGCTTTATCTATCGCGAAGCCCCTTCACATGTCCCCGCGATGGCGGGGAGGGAGATGACACGGAGATGAGGATGAACGAGGAGGACGCCGGGCCCGAACTGGTCCCCTACCGTTCCACGGTCCCCAGGGTCCTGGCGGCCTTCTCCATCCTCCTGCCGCTCGCACTCCTCATCCCTGCCGCCGCGTCGACCACCTGGACGGTGGACGACGACTGGGACGGCGCCGACTTCTCGACCCTGCAGGAGGCCGTCGACGCATCCTCGGCGGGCGACCTCATCCGGGTACACGCTGGATCCTACCTGGGCCACGTGGACCTCAACAGGTCGGTCGCCGTCGTCGGCAACGGGACCGGCGACACGGTCCTCGGGGCTTGCCGCGACGTCACTGTCCTGGACGTGGCGGCGGACGGCGTCAGCATCGGTTCCCTCTCCGTCGAGGGCTCGGGACACGGCAGGGCCCTCCGCACCTACGGCGCAGCCGACACCGTGGTCGGCAACTGCGACCTGCGCGGCGGCTGGTGGGCTATCGAGCTCGGCGGGGGGGACGGTTTCACCCTCTTCAATTCCGCGGTCTCCGCGAACGCCGCGTGCATCTATTCATGGAACGCGACGGACATGACCATCTCGGGGACCTCCTTCGCGGGCGGCGGGCTTTGGCTCAACGGGGCCGACGGCCTATGGCTGACCGGCTCGACCGTGGAGGATGCCTACGGGACCGGGATCTACGCCCACGGCTCCGCCATGCTCGTCGAGGATTGCGCGGTCTCCGGCGCGGGCGGCGACGGCATTCGGGTCCTGGGCGACGGCGCGGAGGTGCTCGACTGCGAGGTGACCGGGGTCTCCTGGTCAGGCATCCGCGCGACCGGAACGATGGCACTGGTGGAGGGGTGCACGGTCGACACGGCGGGCAGCCACGGCATCGCGTTCGAGGGCTCGGGAGGCATCGTCTCCGGCGCGCACACCTCGAACGTCGCCGAGAACGGCATCGACCTTCGCGGCTCCGACATCGCCGTCGAGGGGTGCACGGCGTCCGGCGGGGGCTTCGGCATCGCCTTGAACGTCACTGGCGCCTCAGTGACGGGCTCCTCGGTCCTGAGCGACCTCCTCGTGACCGGCGACGGGGTCGCCGTGTCGGAGTGCTCCTTCAGGGGAGCGAGGATACGGCTCGACGGGGCGTCGAACATCACGGTCTCGGGCTGCGTCCTGACCGGCGAGGGGATCTGGGCCACCCTCAGCTCCGACGCGGCCTTCTCCGACGTGAGGATAGTCAACGACCCGACGACCGGCGTCTATCTCGAAAGGTCGACGCGCTTCACCTTCGTCCGCCTGGTCGTCGAGGGGAGCGCGAACGAGGGCGTGTACTTGTTCCTTTCCGATGACAACGTCCTCGAGGACGCGGCCGTCAGCGGGAACGGCGGCGCCGGCGTCCTCGTCCACGGGTCCCAGCGGAACGCCGTCCTGAACTCCTCCATCGAGCGCAACGGCGGCTCGGGCGTGGTCCTGTCCGGCGGGTCGACCGGGAACGAGGTCAGAGGGTGCGGCATCTCCGAGAACGCGATGTACGGGGTCCGGATCGTTAGGGGGTACTACGCATCCCCCACGGGGAACGCCGTCCTCCTGAACCACATCTCCTCCAACGGCGCGGGCGCTTCGCAGGGGTACGACGATTCTCCGGGCAACAGATGGAACGGCACGTCGGCCGGCAACAGGTGGTCGGACTACGGCGGCAGGGACGACGACGGCGACGGCATCGGCGACACGCCCTACCGCATCGACGGCGGCGCCGAGGACAGCCTCCCCGTGATGGACCCCTCCATCGTCGACCCGTACCCGGTCGCATCCATCGTCTCCATCACTCCCGAGACCGCCCTTCTGTCCGAAACGGTGACGTTCGTCGGAGCGGCGACCGACAACAGGCGCATCGAGAGGTACGTCTGGACGTCGAACATCGACGGTGACCTGTACGACGGCCCCGACGCGTCCTTCTCGACCTCGCGCCTCAGCGACGGTCATCACAGGGTAACGCTCGTCGCGTACGACGACCGGGGCCAGGGCAGCGCACCCGCCGCGGGGACGCTGGTGGTCAACATAAGGCCGATCGCCTGGATCTCCGCCCCGATAGCGGACGATGTGCTCGGGGGCTGGACCGACATCGCGGGCACGGCGCAGGACCAGGACGGAGCGGTCGTCCTCGTGGAGGTGTCCATAGACGGCGGGGAATGGGCCGCCGCGTCCGGGCGGACCGACTGGAGGATGGCGCTCGACACGTCCCGCCTGCGGAACGGGAGGCACGGTATCGCCGTGCGTGCGTGGGACGGGTACCACCACTCGGACCTGGCGACCGTCTCTGTCGATGTCAGGAACGACGAGGGGGACGACGCGCTGTCCATCCCGGTCCCGGAGGAGCCGGCGACATGGGCCGGCGCCGGAGCGGCGGTCGCGAGCGTCGTCATCCTGTCGTCGACGAGCGTCGGCTTCTACCTCCTCGTCTCCCTCCTCTTCCCGATCTTCACACGCCTCCGCGGCGATAAGGTGGCAGACCAGGCCACCCGGGGCGCCATCATCGAGTACGTGATGAGGCGTCCGGGGGCGCACTTCAGCCAGATAAGGGAGGACCTCGATATGTCCAACGGCCAGCTTGGCTACCACCTCCGCGTGCTGGAGAGGTCCGGCTTCCTCAGGGCCAGGTCCGACGGCTTCCACAAACGATTCTACCCGCACGGGTTCAGGATACCCGAGTTCGTCCTCGAACCCGCCGAGCACAGGATCGTCGGCGTCGTCGGCGAAAGGCCAGGCATCTCGGGCAAGGACCTCGCGGCGGCGTTGCGCCTCACCCCTGCGACCATCTCCCACCACGTGGCGAGGCTCAAGGCGAAGGGCGTCCTGACCGCGAGCCGCGGGAAGGGCATCCGCCTCACGGACGACTACCTGGGCGTCCTCGAGACCGAGCGCATCCCGGAGTTCGAGTACCTCGGCGAGGCCGAACCCGGACCGCAAAGGGCGTCGAAGTAGTCGATGGCATGGTCCTTACGGCCGAGGACACCATTGCTTCCATCAGGTCCACCGGATCGACCGCGCACGCCATGAGGCCACGGGCGCCGTCCATCTGGATGAGAAAAAGAACGTGAACAATCTTAAAATACGCTCCCAGCCATTATCATGACGGTGCAGGCGCGATGACATCCGTGACGCTCTACGGCGGTGTAGGGGAGATAGGCGGCAACAAGGTCCTCGTGGAGAGCGGCGACGCCCGCGTCCTCCTCGACTTCGGGACCAGGATGGGCTACGAATCGGATTACTTCTCCGAGTTCGTCAACCCGAGGACCAACACCGCCCTCAGGGACAGGCTCACGATCGGCGCCATCCCGAGGCTGGACGGCGTCTACCGGGAGGACCTCGTCCGCCCGTCCGGGTACGAGTCGCTGGCGCAGGTGGCCGCCTCTCGCGTCCTCAGGCCCGACTCTCCCTACTTCCGTCTCGAGGGCGTCCTCACGTACGAGGAGTACGTCGCGGGGACGGGGAAGCCCTTCGTCGACGCGATCTTCCTGTCGCACGCCCACCTCGACCACACCGGCGACATCGGCTATCTCGACCATCGGATCCCGCTCTTCTGCAGCGCGACGACGCGCACCCTCGTCCAGGCCATCGACGACGTGTCGAACCAGGGCTCGGAGGCGCTCGCCAGCAGCGCGAGGGACGTCTGGTTCACCGGAGAGAAGGCGACGTTCCCAGGGACGCCGAAGATCGAGAGGTCGGAGGCGCTCGAGCGCGAGTGCCATACCATGGCGGACGGGGGCGTCGTGGAGATCGCACCCGGGATGAAGGTGGAGATGTACGAGGTCGACCACTCGGTGCCCGGCGCCGCCAGCTTCGTCGTCGAGGCCGGGAACCTGCGCATCCTCTACACGGGGGACATCAGGTTCCACGGGACGCACCCCATGACCGTCGAGGAGTATGCGGCCAAGGTCGGCCGCGTCGACGTGCTGGTCTGCGAGGGGACGCGCGTCGCGAGCACCGAGGTCGTGCCGGAGGCGGCCATCGGGGGACACATGCGCGAGCAGTTCTCGAAGCCCCCGGGGCTGGTGTTCGTCGACTTCTCGTGGAAGGACACCACGCGGTTCGAGACCGTCCGGGCCGCCGCCGCGGAAGCCGGGAGGACCCTGGTCGTGAACGCCCGGATGGCGTATCTCTTGAGGAAGCTGAGGATGCCTCCGGGCGACAACGTCGCCGTGTTCCTGAAGCGGCGGGGGTCGTGCCTCTACTCGCCGTCCGATTACTCGAACTTCAAGCACGAGTACGGCCTCTCGGTGGACTGGTCCGATGGCATCGACGCCACCCACTACGAGACCGGGCTCACGGCGGAGCAGATACGCGCCCATCCGGGCAAGTACGTCCTGATGCTGTCCTACTATGAGATGGGGCAGCTCTTCGACCTCGCCGACGCCGAGGGGCAGATACCGGGGTCGAGGTTCATCCGCGCCCAGTGCGAGCCCTTCAGCGACGAGATGGAGATCGACGAGGAGCGCCTGATCCACTGGCTCGAAAGGTTCGGCATCGCATACCACCTGGCCGACACGCCCCTCCCGAAGGGCTGCCAGAATCCCGAGTGCGCCAAGCTCCACCGGCGCATCCAGAGGGAGCACGTCTCGGGGCACGCATCGAGGCCCGAGCTCCTCGAGCTCGTCTCGCGCCTGGAACCCAAGATCGTGGTGCCCATGCACACCGAGCATCCCGGCGAGTTCCACGACATGTCGGCCGAACTGTACGAGGGGCGGGGCCTGGAGGTCAAGGTCGTGGTGCCGAAGTACGGCGACAAGTACTCGTTCTGGTGAGACGCACGCTGACCTCCTCAAGACTGGCACGAGGGATGCTCAGGCTGGCATCGAGGACCGCAATGGAGAGGACCCTTCCATCCTCCGAGATGTCGACGATGACGCCCTCCGCCCCAACGCTTGTTCGCGGCGTGCCCTCCTGAAGGTCGATGTGGATGACATCCGTGTCCGCGTCATAGCCGATACGCATGGCGCTGGATGTCGCCGGTCCTTTTAACGCCTTGAGGGGGCCCCGGCGAAAGTGCACCAGCCGGATGGCCTGCACCCGAAGCGGCGGCATGACCTCGGGGTACACCTCATACAGCTGACAGCGAGCCGCGGGTGGCGGGCGGCGGACCGGTCCACGCCGCTTCGTCCCCAGAGGGCCCCGCCTTCGGTCCCCACTCGCGAATGATCCCTCTGAGGCCTCATACCACCATAGAACCTTTTTATATCCGCCTCCCGATGAAGGCCCATGCTGAAGCTGGTCGATTCCGGCGTCCCGGGCCTCGATTCCGCCCTCGGCGGTGGGTTCTACCGCCCCGGCAGCGTCCTGCTGGTCGGGGACGAGGGGGTCGGAAAGTCGACCTTCGCGCTCCAATCGCTCGTCTTCGGCGTGCGCAACCACGAGAAAGGGCTCTACGTGACGCCGCTGTCCGAGACCATGGACGTGGCCCTCTCGTACCTCCGGAAGATGGGGTTCTTCGACGACGCCCTCATGAAGAAGGGCGACCTCACGGTGATCGAGCTCTCCGATGTGATCAACAATCCAGAGGTCGACATCGTCGAGATGCTCATCGAGACCGTCGAGAAGGCCAAGTTCGAGCGGGTCGTCATCGACGACGTCAGCCAGTATGCGGCGATACTGAAGCAGGACTACGGCAGGTTCCTCGTGACCATCGCTTCCACGCTGATGAAGAAGGGCTGCCTGCTCTACTTCGTCACGGCGCAGCCGGACGACGTGCTGACCTCGATCGCGGACGCCATCATCCTCATGGACCTCGACGATCGGAGGACCGTCAGGATCATCAAGATGCGCGGGAGCAAGCACGCCGCCGCCCCGCTGCCGATCGAGCTCTCGGAGATGGGCATCATGGTCCTCCCCGAGGCGCCGAAGTGATCATCTCGCACGTTCCACCGCCGCGGTCGTAACGACGGGCAGTTCCTCATCACCGATCCTTATAGTCCCGACCCTCGATCCGATCGGCGCCGGTGCCGCCACGGACATGCGCCTCAGTGTTCCCATGGCCTCGAGCATCCTGCCACGGGGGACGCGGTCGACCCTGACCGGCACGAGGCGCTCGGAGCCTCCCGCGACGGGCAGGGTGGTAGTCAGGGTCCTCCGGGGGTCGATCGCCTCGGCCGCCGCGTAGTCGAACCCCTTCGGGCAGCGGTTCCCCTCGACGAGGACCTCGCCGCTCCTGACCGACAGCTCGAGGTCGCACCCGACGGGGCACACGATGCACACGAGGCGCTCAGCCACGCTCCACCTCCAGGATCAGCCGCTCCACATTGTCGAGCCATTCCGGGAGTTCGACGCGGAGCATCTCGGACGGCACCGCCCTTGCGAACCGCTTCCTGAACACCTCCGTGGACCCCACGACGCCGACGATGTCGGCATCCCTCGCGGGCTCGCTGACCCTGAGCTTGACGACCCCGCCCGGGCCGCTCCGGTGAGGGAGGGCGTAGCGCAGGCCCCTCCCGGCAGCGACCTCGAATGGCCAGTCCGGGGCATCGCCCGAGAGCCACCGCGCGGCGGAGCGGCCCGCCTCCGCGCCCTCCTCCGAGACCCAGTCCGCCACGTCGTGGACGTGGAGCGCGTTGCCGCAAGCGAAAACGCCGGGCACGTTCGTCATGAAGGAGCCGTCCACGACAGGGCCGCCGGTGGCCGGGTCGAGCTCGATCCCGGCGCGGGACGACAGCTCGTTCTCGGGGATCAGGCCGACCGAGAGGAGGAGCGTGTCGCACTCCACCTCCATCTCGGTCCCGGGGACCGGTAAAAGGTCCTCGCCGACCCTCGCGAGGACGACCGAGGAGACGCGACCCTCGCCCCTGACCTCGACCGCGGTGTGGCCGAGGAGCAGCGGTATGCCGAGGTCGTCGAGGCATTGCCGCACGTTCCGCGCCAGGCCGCCGGGGACCGGCATCACCTCGGCCACGCAGGCCACCTCCGCGCCCTCCAGGACCATGCGCCGGGCCATGATGAGGCCCACGTCCCCTGAGCCGAGCACGACCACCCGCCTCCCTACCATGATGTTCCGGAGGTTCATGAGGTTCTGCGCGGCGCCCGCGGTGTAAACGCCTGCGGGCCGCGTGCCGGGTATCATCACGTTTTCGCGGGTGCGCTCCCGGCACCCCATCGCGAGGACGACGGCGCCTGCCCTCAACCTCGAGACCCCGCCCGCGCTCGATACGGTCAGGACCCTGTCGGGAGAGAGGTCGAGGACCATCGTCCCGAGCATGGCCTCGACGCCCTCCGCCTCCATGGTCTCGATGTCGCGGGCGATGTACTCTGGGCCCGTGAGCTCCTCGCCGTACCTCTCGATCCCGAAGCCAGCGTGGATGCACTGCCGCATTATCCCGCCAAGGCGATCCCTGTCGATGAGGAGGACGCCCCTTGCGCCGGCCCTCCGGGCCGCGACCGCGGCGGCGATGCCCGCTGGCCCGGCCCCGACGACCGCGACATCGACCGGCCTCTCGGGAGGGGTCACCGGCCCGCGCCCCCTTCCTTCACCCATCCGGCGAAGGGCTCGCTGCCCGCGGAGGACATCCTGACCGACGACGGGTGGAGGTCCCTCTCGTCCACGAGGATGTCGGCGATGCGCGGGAGGCAGAAGCCGCCCTGGCACCGTCCCATCCTGGCGCGGGTCCTGAACTTGACGGCATCGAGGCCCTTCGCCCCCAGGGGATTGTCGAGAGCGCGCAGGATGTCGGCCCGGGTGACGTGCTCGCACCGGCAGACGACAGCCCCGCGGTCCGGGTCCGCCGCCGCCATCACAGCCCTCTCCCCAAGGGCCCGGTCGCCTGCCGTGGCCGGGGGCGTCGTGTATGGCCACCTGTACCGCACGACGTCGGTCGGGCCCTTCAGGTCCGCGCCCCCGAGGTGCGAGAGGAGCATCGGGACGACCCAGCCCGCCAGGGCGGGGGCGGCGGTGAGGCCCGGGGACTCGATACCGAGAAGGTGCACGACGCCGGCGGGGGACTCCTCGACGGCAAAGTCGACGTCCCCGTACGCCGTCGTTCCCCCCTCTGGAACGAGCTTCGCCCTGAGGCCCGCGAACGCCTTGATCACGTGGCGCTTCGATATCGGCGGCAGGAGGGCGTGCGCCGCGGCGAGCATCTCGGCGTGCCTCGACGCCGTGGTCGCGGCGCTCGCCTCCCCGATGAACTCGACCGTCGGGCCGACCAGGATGTGCCCCGCCACCGTGGGCGTGAGGTGGACGCCAAGGGTCGACTCCCCCTCGGGAGCGAGCGGGTAGACCATACCGTTGATGAGACCACCGACGGCCTTGTCGAGCAGCAGGTACTCGCCCCGGCACGGGTGGACCGTGAACCCCTCGAGACCGAACATCGCGGCCACCCTTCCGGAGGAGAGGCCGGCCGCGTTGACGACCGCCCTGGCGCGCACGGAGCGGCCGTCCCCGGCGGTGATGATGTGGGCCGGGTCCTCCGGCGGGCCCTCGCGGGACGCGGAGGAGACGCGGGCGCCGAGCATGAACCTGACGCCGTTCACGCAGGCGTCCTCGGCGGCGGCGATCGTGGTCTCGTAGGGCGAGACTATCGCGCTCGAGGGCGAGACCAGCGCCGCGCGGCAATCGATCCCTGGCTCGATGGAGCGGGCCTCCCCGCCGTCGACGATGCGGAGGTCGCCGATGCCGGAGGCCTCTCCGTACACGAGGAGGCGCTCGAGGCGGTCCATCTCGGACTCGGCTCCGGAGTGCACCGTCACGATCTTACCGCAGCGCGAGAACGGGACACCGAGGTCGCGGCATATCCCCTCGTACATCCTGCTGCCGGAGACGCACATCTCGGCCTTGAGGGTGCTCGGGACGCTGAAGAAGCCCGCGTGGACGACGCCGCTGTTCCCTCGGCTTGCGCCCGACGCCGCATCCGGGCCGGCCTCGAGGACGACCGTCCTCAGGTCGTAACGGGAGAGATCCCTCGCGACGAACGACCCGACCACGCCCGCGCCGATCACTGCGACGTCATACGCTTCCACGTGTCAGGATGGCCTCGGACGATAAAAAGGGGCTGGTCGATGGCCCTGGCGTCACTTCCCGCGCCGCTCCGGGTTCGACGTGGCTCCGCCGTCGCCGGATATCCGCTGCTCCCTCGGTATCAGGACTGTGACGGACCCCTCGGCCTCGGTGTCGACCTCCTCGCCGCGGTACACCGCGTGGGTCACGACCTCGCAGTAGTCCTCGAGGTGGACCCGGCGCCCGGCGATCTCCACGGCCTTGCCGTCGAGGACCTCGAGAGGGTTGGCCTCCCTTATCGCTGCGATGAGGACCTTGGCGTCGCCCCTGAACTCCGGGCCTATGCGGTCGAAGCGCGGCTTGACCTCCACCGGCACGCGTTCGACGTCCCCCTCGACCGGGAAGAGGAGGTCCTGGACCCACGTCGGCCCCTCGATGTCGCCCGAGCAGCCGGAGAGGTCGACCCTGGATATGATGCCGACGCGGTGGAGAGGCCGGTTGAGCGCGATGCCGTTCTCGGACTTCCAGCGCCTTATGGCCGTCACCGCCTCCTTGATGGCTCGGCCCTTCTCCGCCTCGTTGGCGTCGGCCTCGATGATCCCGGGCCACTGGCTGAGATGGACGCTCCGCCCGCCCTCGAGGCGCTGGTAGAAGCCCTGGTAGCACTCCTCGGTCACGTGCGGGAGGAAGGGCGCCATCATCTTCGTGACGCCAAGGCCCACGCGGTAAAGGGTGTACCTCGCCGAGTCGTCGTGGATGCCGTCCCTGAGGCGGAACTTGACCATCTCGACGTAGTGGTCGGCGAGCTGGTGCCACAGGAAGAACTCCGCCTTCCTCATGGCGACGTCGAACCTGTACTCCTCGCAGGCGTCGGTCGCCTCGGCGACGGCGGAGTCGAACTCCTCGATGATCCAGTGGTCGACCGGACGGAGGCGGCGTGGCCTCGACGGGGGTTCCGAAAGCCCTGCGAGGGCCTGCCCGACGTACTGGTTGACGTTGTAGAGCTTGCGGCAGAGCCTGGCGCCCCTGGTCACGTCCTTCATGCGGAAGTTGTTGTCCTCGCCGAGGGCGCACGTGGACGCGAAGTATCTGAGCGGGTCGGACCCGTGCTCGTCGATGATTATGAGGGGGTCGACGGCGTTCCCGCTCGACGCGTGCATGGGGGTGCCGTCCTCCGCGAGGATGTGGCCGTCGATCATAACGTGGTCGAAAGGGCGGTCGCCTGTGAGGAGCTTGCTCCGGAGGATCGTGTAGAAGGCCCACGTCCGGATGATGTCGTGCGCCTGCGGCCTGATGGACATGGGGAAGAGCTTCTCGAACTTGGCCTGGTCCCTCTCCCAGTAGGTATTGTATAGTGGGCTTATGCTCGAGTCCATCCAGGTGTCGAAGACATCCTGGCACCCGACCAGGCGGCCCTTGCACTTCGGGCACCTCCCGACCGGGGGCTTGTCCCTGGTCGGGTCGACGTAGCAGTCCTCCTCACGGGCCAGGACGACCTCGCCGCACCGGCCGCACTCCCAGACCGGTATCGGCGTCGCGAAATACCTCTGCCGGGAGACCACCCAGTCCCACTCCAGCGACTCGACCCAGTCGCGCAGCCTGACCTTCATGAACTCGGGGAACCAGTACATCTCGTCGGCCGCCTCCAGGACCGCGTCCTTGAAGTCCAGGGTCCTGATGAACCACTGCGGTTTGACGATGTACTCCATCGGGTGGTGGCAGCGCCAGCAGGTGCCGACGCTCTGCTCCACGGTCTCGGACCTCTCCAGGGCTCCCATGTCCTTGAGCCGCTCGGCGATGAGGAGGCGGGCCCGCGGGACCTCCATCCCCTCGAACTCGCCGGTCATCGCGGTCATGTGCCCCGCCTCGTCGATCGCGATGTTGAGGGCGAGCCCGTACTTGGATATCCACTCGAGATCGTCCTTGTCGCCTATCGAGCATATCATCACGACGCCGGTGCCGAAGGTCGGGTCGACGTTCTCGTCGGCGACGATCTCCACTTTATGGCCGTAGTAGGGCACCGTCGCCCTCTTGCCGACGAGCTTCGCTGCCCGCTCGTCGTCGGGGTTGATGGCGATGAGCTGGCACGTCGACAGGAGCTCGGGGCGCGTCGTCGCGATGACCAGCGGGAAGCAGTCCTCGAGGGAGAAGTGGATGAAATGGAGGCTGCTCTTCCGCGGGCGGTACTCCACCTCCGCGTCCGCCATCGCGGTCATGCACCGCGGGCACCAGTTGATCGGGCGCTCTCCCTTGTACACGAGGCCCTGCTTGAACATCCTGATGAACGAGATCTGGGTGAGTCGGCGGTAGCCCTCGGCGTTGGTCTGGTAGTAGGCGCTCGGGTCCATCGACTCCCCGAGTATCTTGAACTGGCGGATCATCTCCCGGATGTTCGCCTCGGCGAACTCCGCGCAGAGCTTGATGAACTCGTGGCGGTCCACGTCGCGGCGGGTTATGCCGTGGAGCCGCTCGACCCTCTCCTCGATGGGGATGCCGTTCACGTCGAAGCAGAGGGGGAAGAGGACGTTGTAGCCGCGCATCCTGTTGAACCGCGCCGCGAAGTCTATGTGGGTGTAGTGCGTGGCGTGACCGATGTGGAGCCCTCCCGACGCGTACCTGGGGGGGTTGTCGATGCTGTACACGTGTTCGAGACGGTCGGGATCGAAGCGGTATATCTCCTCGCGCTCCCACCAGTCCTGCCACCTGGCCTCCATCTCCTTCTGGTCGTACGCCATGTCCTTCCGGCCAAGCGAACACGTCCTTCATTTAAATATTATTGCGTCGGGCGCTGGCCCGGGGTGCGCCGAGATCCATGCTCCCGAGACCGGACCGGTTCCCGCGG